>CBDUNQ010000507.1:0-2287 GCA_965368625.1 uncultured Gammaproteobacteria bacterium | reverse complement strand
CATTATCATCTACTTTTGCTTTTCAGTTGGTTACTGGGCAGGGAGATCGCAACCTGGCGGCCGGTGCTGGCCGCAATGGAATGCCGGGTTCTCCTCCTCCGTTCTCTACTCCGGGAATCCACCGGATGGATTTCATGATTCCTGTTCCCTGACGCCACGCCCGGACATCAGGGAAGGCATCGGCGGTGCAGGCCGCGACTTTATTACCGCGTGTGCCTTGGTGGCACAAAATCCAGAATCGCGGCCCGATTGCTAGCCGAACCAACCTGCGCCGCCGCCTCTTCTCTGGGCACCCAGATAAATCCTTGATGTTCCTCACAGTGTAGGCGGATTTCCGGGCGCTGTTGATACTCCATTCGAAATACATGCTCCGTGTTATACAGGGTATTCGGAGCATAGCGGTGACGCCAGGCGGGATGAATGGGGTAGCGGTTGATACGCTCACAGTCCAGCAAGTCATCCGCCACCTGCAACCCGGTTTCCTCCTCCACCTCACGCTGTGCCGCGGCCAGTTGCTCCTCCCCCCAGCGGAGACTGCCGGTGACCGATTGCCAGAAGTCCGCGGGGTGTTGTCGCTGCAGCAACAGCACTTCGGCATCCACCGTATGGATCACCACCAACACCGATTCGGGTCGCTTGTAGCCCTGGGAATCGGCTGGCACTGAGTGATTATTTTTCCGCCGCGGGTTTACGCAGGCGGATGGATAATTCCTTCAACTGCGCTTCACCCACGGGTGAAGGGGCATCGGTGAGCAGGCATGCCGCCGTCTGGGTCTTGGGAAACGCCATGACTTCCCGAATGGAAGTAGCGCCGGTCATCAGCATGATGAGGCGATCCAGCCCAAAGGCGATACCGCCATGAGGCGGACAGCCATAGCGCAGGGCATTAAGCAGGAATCCGAACTTATCTTCCGCTTCGGCGGCATCGATCCCCAGCAGGGTAAATACCCGGGATTGCACCTCGGAGCGGTAGATACGCATGGAGCCGCCACCCACTTCCGTGCCATTGAGCACCATGTCATAGGCGCGCGAGGCACAGGCCGCGGGATTCGACTCCAGCAGTTCCAGGTCCGCTTCCTTGGGTGAAGTGAAGGGGTGATGCAGTGAGGTCCAGCGCTTGGCCCCCTCATCCCACTCGAACATGGGGAAGTCCACCACCCACAGGGGGGCCCAGCCTTCCGCCACCAGGCCGCGATCCTGGCCCAGCTTTACCCGCAAGGCGCCCAGGGCTTCATTGACGATATTGGCCTTATCGGCCCCAAAGAACACCAGGTCACCGGTTTGTGCGCCGGTACGCTCCAGAATGGCTTCCACTACCGGATCCGGAAGGAATTTCAGAATCGGGGATTGCAAACCCTCCATGCCGGCGGCGCGGTCATTCACTTTGATGTACGCCAGCCCCTTGGCCCCGTAGATACCCACGAATTTGGTGTAGTCATCGATTTCCTTGCGGCTCAACTCCACTCCCTGGGGCAGGCGTAACGCAGCCACTCGACCGGCCGGGTCATTGGCGGGGCCGGAAAATACCTTGAATTCCACCGCGCTCATGAGATCGCCCACATCCACCAATTCCAGCGGAATGCGCAGATCCGGCTTGTCGGATCCGAAACGGGACATGGCTTCGGCATAGGGCATGCGTGGGAAAGGCAGGGGCAGATCCAGGCCCAGCACTTCCTTGAAGAGACCCCGCATCATGTTTTCCATGAGGCCCATGATTTGCTCTTCATCGAGGAAGGAGGTCTCGATGTCCAGCTGGGTGAATTCCGGCTGACGGTCGGCGCGTAAATCCTCGTCGCGGAAACAGCGCACAATCTGATAGTAGCGATCCATACCCGCCACCATGAGTAACTGTTTAAAGAGCTGGGGAGACTGGGGCAGGGCAAAGAAGTTATTGGGATGGGTGCGGCTGGGCACCAGGTAATCACGAGCCCCTTCCGGCGTGGCCTTGGTAAGGATCGGGGTTTCGATATCCATAAACCCGTTGTCATCCAAAAAGTTGCGCAGGAAACGGCTGACCCGGGAGCGCAGGCGCACGGTAGCGTAAGCGGTGTTCTTCCGATACCTGATCATCATCCATCAGGAAGGGGGGGGTTTCCGCGGCATTGACGATGGTCAGCTGCTTGCCCAGCACTTCCACCATGCCGGTGGGCAATTCCGGATTTTCCGTGCCCTCGGGACGGCGCCGCACCCGGCCGGTTACCTGCAGCACGTATTCGTTGCGGACTTTTTCTGCCGTAGAAAAGACTTCCGGGGTATCCGGATCAAATACCACCTGCACCAAGCCTTC
>CBDUNQ010000506.1:0-2287 GCA_965368625.1 uncultured Gammaproteobacteria bacterium | reverse complement strand
CATGGCCGCTTCACACAGCTCCTTCACGGCAATTTCATCGAATGATCGGTCCTCCAGCCGTTGAGCCACGGCATTTCTCAAACTCAGCCGGGTATTGGCGTACTTGCGCTCGCGAAGGGGGATGCGGATGGGTTCATTCATGATTTATATAGTAGTAGATATTTAGGGATTACTCTATAAATTCCTGCGGGGTCTTCCGGCTGGAGCAGTGGCAGTACCTCTCAATGGCCCTGGGTGGATCTTTCAGGGTCCCGGTGAGCCGGGGTAATCCATTTGCGGCAGAGAATGGAGGTATTTATTTAATTAAAAGTCAATAGGATATATATTTTCCGTCTCAGGGTGGCGAGTCCTGTCCGAGGCTCGCCCATACCCAATGCCATTTTTCCCTGCCGGAAGGTTGGATTTTCCAGCAACCTCTATTCTTCAGGTGGCCAGTGCCTATAGCCCCCAACATGTGGGGTCGCGGCGGTTCACCTGTACGGTGAATGAGGGTACATTGCCAGGGTCTTCATTATGGAAATACCTGCCGCGTGGAAGCCTTCAGCTGGGTCCCCTTCACCATTGGTCTCTTCAGTGCCGTGCATTGTGTGGGGATGTGCGGTGGCATCATTGGCGCATTGAGCATGAGCCTGCCCGCACAGGTGCGCGAACAGCGTTGGCAGCTGGCTATCTTTCTACTGGCATACAGTCTGGGGCGCATCGCCAGTTATGCCATTGCCGGGGCCCTGATCGGGGCCTTCGGCCAATCCCTGTTTTTGCTGATCAGCCCTCAATATGGCCATGCCCTGATGCAGTGGTTTGCTGCTATCTTGTTGATCGGAATAGGGTTATATCTTGCCGGCTGGTTTCCCCGGTTTGCCATGCTGGAGCGTGTGGGGGTGCCCCTGTGGCGTTTTCTGGAGCCCCTGGGAAGGCGCTTTCTCCCGGTAACCACCCTTTGGCATGCGCTGGCCTTCGGCCTGGTATGGGGTTGGCTTCCCTGCGGGCTGGTGTATAGCACCCTATTGTGGAGCGCGTCGGCAGGCAGTGCCGGTCAGGGCGGTTTGTATATGTTGATGTTTGGTCTGGGCACACTTCCCACTGTACTAACGGCGGGGTTCCTGACGGGATGGTTGACCCGCATCGGCCGGCAAGCGGGTGTGCGTCAATCCGTTGGGGTCTTGCTGATCGTCATCGCCCTCGGTACTCTCTGGTTCCAGGGTCGGCCTGCGACCCATGAAGGTCACCCACACCAGCATTCCACCCTTGACCTGAGGCAAGGTGCAGGCTGATTGGTCTGGTACCATGGCATGAAACAGATAACCGGCATAGCTGACGATATGAATATCCTTCCCCCGGAAACCACCCTGATCGGCGACTCACCTGAGCTGCAACAGGTATTGCGGGCGGCTGCCCTGGTAGCCATAACCGACGTACCGGTATTGATTCAGGGAGAAAGCGGGACCGGGAAAGAATTACTGGCGCAATCACTGCACAAGCAAAGCCCAAGAGCACAGCAGCCATTCATTTCCGTCAACTGTGCGGCATTACCCGAAGCCCTGGCCGAGTCACTGCTTTATGGGCATCGTCGGGGTGCGTTTACGGGGGCGGTGGATCATCACATGGGGTATCTGCAGGCCGCCCATGGCGGAACACTGTTCCTGGATGAGGTAGGAGACCTGCCCACGGCCATTCAGGCGAAATTGCTACGTTTTCTGGAAAGCGGCGAAATTCAGCCGGTTGGATCCACGTCCAGCCGGCAGGTATCGGTGCGGGTGATTGCCGCCACCAACCGCGCACTGGAAACCCAGGTACAGCAGGGGCGGTTTCGCGAAGATCTCTATTACCGCTTGAATGTAGTCCCTCTGGAATTACCGCCACTGCGCGAGCGACAGGGCGATGTGGCGCAGTTACTGAGTCAATTAACGGCGCTTATGGCAACACGACATGGCATGCAGGCGCCTCGCTACAGTAAGGATGCGTTGGCTTGTCTCAATGGCTATGGCTGGCCGGGAAATGTGCGCGAATTACGCAATCTGTGTGAGCGTATGGTGGTGCTGTTCAGTGGTAAGGTAATCGAGACTGGCAACCTGCCGGCCGAAATGCGTCAGCAGGCGGCCGCCATGTCGTCATCCTCCCTGTTTCAATTACCCGTGGAGGGTGTGCACCTGGAGTCACTGGAAATTCAATGCATTCAGCAAGCCTTGCACCATACCGCGGGTAATCGCAGCCGCGCCGCCCGCCTGTTGGGGCTTACACGCGACACGCTGCTGTACCGGATGAAAAAATACGCCATCACCTAGGCGTG
>CBDUNQ010000505.1:0-2292 GCA_965368625.1 uncultured Gammaproteobacteria bacterium | reverse complement strand
AGGGCGTAGTGAAAAGTGCCGTCAGGTAATTTTTGGCAAGCCACGCGCAATGGCATACCCATCATATTGCCCTGTTTGGCGGAGAGTCGAATTTGCTCGGCGGCATTGGGGGTAATCGTAATCATGGGAATCTCTCGTAGTGACTGGGGTTAGGTGGAAACGGAGGCAGTTTCTGCCTTGTGTTTACGGATGAAGGCCACAAAGCGGCTTACCCAGGGATTTTGCCGGGTATGGCGCAGATGTGCATAGCAGGCCAGTAGATTGTGCACCATGACACCATCATGCAGGCCATCAATACCGGTACCGCGCTGTACCCGGTAGGCGAATTCCAACCCGTCCTGCAGGTTTTCCAGGCTGGAATAATGAAACTCATGGGCAGCAAATTCCGCCGGTTCACCGGCATCGTTGCGCAAATGCCAGGGACCGGCGCCGCTTTCCTGAAGCCGTACATAGCCACGCCCTTTGGGACGTTCATGCATGGTGATATCCCCGGGAATCACACCCACCATTTCCCGGGTTTTGCCCTTCCATTCCAGGCGGCGCGACAGGTACATCAGTCCCCCACATTCGGCATAGGCGGGCATGCCGGCGCAGATGGCTTCATGAATGGCCTTGCGCAGGGCTTGATTGGCTTCCAGCTGATCCATGCATTCTTCGGGAAAGCCGCCACCGATGAACAGGGCATCGGCTTCGGGTAAGCGCTGGTCGTGCAGGGTATCGAAGGGAATCAGCCGGGCGCCTGCCTGCTCCAGGGCATCCAGGTCACCCGGGTAATAAAAGCCAAAGGCCGCATCCCGGGCAATGGCGATACGAATGGGGTCTTGCGGCGCCGGATTGGATTTGGCTGGGGGGGGTGGCAGGGGGGTGGTGGCCCGGCCCACCTCCATGAGGGCTTGCAAATCCACCTGTTCGGCAATGATGGCGCCGATTTCGTTTACCTTGGCATGGGCTTCCCGGGATTCATTACTGGGCATCAGGCCGAGATGGCGCTCTACAATGGAAAGGCGCGGGTCCCGGGCCACGGCACCCAGTACCTTCACGTCGGTATAGTGTTCTATTACCGCACGCAGTTTGCTTTCATGGCGGCTGCCACCCAATTGATTGAGGATGACACCGGCAATGCGTATTTCCGGATCAAAGGCTTGATAGCCGAGGATCAGTGGTGCGATTCCGCGAGTCATGCCGCGTGCATCCAGGACCAGCACCACAGGGGCTTGTACCAGTTTGGCCAGGGCGGCATTGCTGTTACTGCCATCCAGGTCCAGCCCATCATACAGGCCCTTGTTTCCTTCGATCAGGGCAATGTCGGCCCCCTGGGCATGTTGTCCCACGGTGGCGAGGATTTCATCGCGCTCCATGGTGTAGAAGTCCAGATTGTGACAGGGGCGTTCGGCGGCATGCCCCAGCCACATGGGATCAATGTAGTCGGGGCCTTTCTTGAAGGGTTGTACCACAAGGCCGCGCCCGTGGAGGGCGGCGCACAGCCCCAGAGTAATAGTGGTCTTTCCTGAGGATTTATGGGCAGCGGAAACCAGTAGCTGTGTCATAGGCTAGAATGACGCAGAACGGCGCACAGCGCCGTTCGCTCGTGGGTGGCACGGCTCAGGGGGTTCTCCGTGATGGTGGAGAAAGAGCCCGCCTGATCAAGCCTTGTCAGCGGAATAGTGTGGGTCCGCGTGGGCATCATCCAGGCTGTTGGGCATGAAATCCAGGACCTTAACCGCAAAGGTGTAGATGGCCAGGGCGATGGCGAAACCACCAATGCCGAGCAACACTTCCCAGATACTGGGGGTGTAGCTGTTGACGATGCCATCGGAAAAGGTGCTGACGACTTCCTTACCCGGGAACATTTCCAGAGGATAGGCCTGACCGCCGATGATGATGACATACATCTGCGCCAATCCACCCAGAATCACCAGTACCGAAGCCACGCCGATCATGGTGCGGGATTTACCCAGGGTGGGGTGGTAGAGGAGAACCAGGGGCACCAGGCTGCCAAGGACAATCTGACCGATCCAGAATAACTGGGTATAGATACCACCATCCAGCAAAATGAATTTTTCCACCCCATGGTGCTGGGTGGCATAGAGATTGGTGAGGTGATACACCAGGACAAAGTAGAGCACACCGGCAATGAAGACACCCAGCAGGTTTTTCAGGCGAAACAGGAGGACATCACCCAGTCCGCGGTTGGTCCAGCGGTAACTGGCCATGAGTACCAACAGGAAGATGGCGAGCCCGAAGGAAAAGGACATGACGACAAACATGGGTGCCATGAGGGCGGCATCGTAG
>CBDUNQ010000504.1:0-2300 GCA_965368625.1 uncultured Gammaproteobacteria bacterium | reverse complement strand
TAACACTTCACCACCTTCGTCCAGGTGCAGATCGATGATACTGGCCTTGCCTGTGGAAATGGCCTGTTCAAGGGCGCGCTTTTGCTCCGGAAACTGTGTGGGCATGGCTGCGGTGGCAGTAACCACGCGGCCCTGGAGATCCACCAGGGCGAGTCCGCTATGGGCCATTTGCGGTACATTGGCACGGATGGGGGCGCTGGGATTCAGGTCCTGCAGGCCTTCCCGTTGTGCGGCCGCCTGTATCAGGTTGCGCAGATAGCTCAATTGCGCCGGTTCGGTGTCCTTCGCGTGTTCCGCGGCTTCCAGCTGACTGAGATAGAGTTGCAGGGATACATTGTTGGCCAGCTCATGCAGGCCGCTGAGATCATGGCTCAGCAGGCGCTTGATGGCTTCCACCCGGGTATCCGCCAACAGGGCCAGCCGAATTTCCCAGTCATCCAGGTCGCGGGCTTGCTCGCGGTCCAGGTAGGCGTGGATCAGGAAACCGCCGATCACCACGATGGTCACCAGTATCAGAAGGCCGAACAGTACGGGTCTGGAATGTTGCGGTTGGGCGTTCAAGCGGGGCCTCGAAGGATGGCTTCAGGATGCCGGCACATGCAGCCACCAGGCATCTTCATTGATGGAGTAGACGGGCACATAGTGCACGATCTGCCGGTGCTTGACCACAGACTGGATCTGGTTGTCGAGGATATAGATTTCCCCGGCTTCCTCAATGGCCAGAATGGCATGGGCAACACGCAGGTTGGTGTCCTGCAATACCACGATGCGCATCTGTTCCCGTGGAATGTTCAGCCACAGCAGGGAAAACAGCTTGGTGATGGCATAGTCTTCGCAATCGCCTCCGTTATAGAGGAATTCGCGCGCCACGGCCCAGTAATCCTCCAAGCCATAATTATCCAGGTCGAGGATGTAGCGTTTCTCATTGGCGTACTGGTTGACGCGTCGCAATTGTTCCAGCCGGGAAAGCGGGCGGATTTCCTCAATAAAAGCCAGCCATTTTCGCAGATGGCAACGATTCAGGGTGTCGGCGTCGCAGTCGGCTTCGGGCAGATCTTCGAGGATATGGCGTTCCAGCACACTGAGCCACTGCGTGAACAGGCTCATGTTTTGCTGGCGTTGCTCAGCATAACCGAACAGCGGCTGATCAAAGGCCTTGGCGGGGGCCATGCATAGCAGCAGGAGCAGCAGGCTCCCGAGGGTGCCCAGGCCGAAAGGTGAAATGCGATGTCTGGGTGTGTGCATTGGATGGCTAATGCTATACTGTGCCCGTTGACTGAAGTGGCATAATAAAGTCAATGCCTTACATCATGCAAGGCGAAGAGGTAAGGCTACTCTCAAGTACAATCGGATGGGGAAGGAAAGATGAATAAAAAAAGCGTGGCAAGGAAGTTGGCACGTGTGATTCCCGTGTCGCTGGTGGCACTATCAGCAACGGCATTTTTCGGGCAATCGGCCCAGGCAGCTACAGATGCGGAAATGGAGGCCACCTTCAAAGAAGGTATGGAAGCGCTGGAGTCGGATCGACTGCGCCGTGCCATTGAGGCATTCAACCAGATTCTGTCCCTGGATCCTAAATTACATCGTGCCCGGCTGGAACTGGCCCTGGCCTATTATCGCTCTTACCGGTATGAAGAAGCCGAGCGTCTGGCCCAGGAAGTACTGGATGACACCAATACCCCGGAAAGCGTCCGGGTCACCGTGCTGGCGTTTCTGGCCCAGGTGCGCAAGGATGCCGAAAAGGCAGCCGACCCGCATACCTGGCGGCCCCATGCCTCGGTGGGCTTCCTCTATGACTCCAATGTCAATGTAGGCCCCGGTGGCGACGTTGTGGAAATCGATGGTCAATCCCTGCTGCTGGCGCCGGGTTCCAGTGAGCGCGGTGATAACGCCCTGGAATTTGATTTCGGTATCAGCCATACCTACAAGCCAGGCAAGACCATGGACATCAGTGAGCGGGTGGCCAGCCTCCTGTGGCAGACCCAGGCATCACTCTATCACCGCGACTACTTTGATTATCACGCCTTCAATCTGAGTGTGGTGAATGTCAGCACCGGTCCGGCCCTGGTGGTGCCTAAACACTTGCGCGCCAGCCTGCAACTGATGGTGGATCACATTGTTCTCGGTAGTGAGGATTTGGCGCTGTTCACCTCTCTTCGCCCCCTCGTCACCTGGCAGTTCGACCGTACCGAACTCACCTGGGATGCTATCTATACAGACCGCAGCTATGAAGAAGCCAGTGATGCGGGTCGTGAAGGGGATTACCTGCGTACCGGTCTCTCTCTGGGGCAATACTATAA
>CBDUNQ010000503.1:0-2303 GCA_965368625.1 uncultured Gammaproteobacteria bacterium | reverse complement strand
CCATACTCCCGGGCCAGATGATCCAGCGCGGCCGGTTCTCCGGGAATTCCCGCGGCCAGTGCGCCATTCATGCTGCGGTCCGCATCCACTTCCCCCCGCTCATCCAGATACAGATCCCGATGGGCTGCCAGTGGCGCGCGCTCGCGCCCATCCACCATGACCTCGTAGCCATCGGCTGCACGGTGCAACAACCAGAAGCCTCCACCACCGATTCCCGAGCTGTACGGCTCCACCACCGCCAGTACCGCACTCACCGTGATGGCGGCATCAAAGGCATTGCCACCTGCCGCCAGGATTTCCATGCCCGCCTGGGTGGCGAGCGGGTGTGCGCTGGCAATGGCGGCCGCCCCGGGCTGGGCGGGCGCCTGTTGCCGCGCCATCAATTGCGGGGCCACCAACAACAAAAAGGCTCCGATAAGGAGCCTGTTCATCATCCCGGTACGACAGACAGGCATCATGCCTCTTCCGCCGTCAATTGCTGATACTTGGCCAGGAGTTCTTCCTGCGTCTCCTGATGGTTGGGATCCAGGGGGATACAATCCACAGGGCAGACATCCACACACTGGGACGTTTCATAATGGCCCACACATTCGGTGCACAGCGCCGGGTCGATGACGTAAATTTCATCACCCTGACTGATGGCCCCATTGGGACACTCGGGCTCACACACATCACAGTTGATGCATTCATCGGTAATCATCAAGGCCATGCTCGATTCCTCACTCAGCCTGCAGAAACCCCCACTCCAGGGGCGGAATATAAGATTGCATTAATATTAGCCTAAAAGGCCTTGCAGCGCAGCCACAACCTTTTTATGGACAAAGGGGCTCACATCCCCACCCAGGGCGGCGATTTCCCGCACCAGACTGGAGGAAACAAAGGAAAAATGCTCCGATGGGGTGAGAAACAGGGTTTCCACCTCTGGCGCCAATTGCCGATTCATACTGGCCAGCTGAAATTCATATTCAAAATCAGACACGGCCCGCAGCCCGCGCAGGATTACCTGCCCCTGTCGTTGCCGCAGATACTCCACCAGCAGGCAATCAAAGCTACTCACTTCCACATTGGGCAAATGGGAAAGCACGTCGGAAGCCAGGCTGACACGCTGTTCCAGGGCAAAAGCCGGTGCTTTACTGGGGCTTTTGGCCACCGCCACAATCACCCGGTCAAAGAGCCGTGCCGCACGCTCCACCAGGTCCGTATGACCATTGGTGATGGGGTCAAATGTGCCGGGATATACGGCGGTTTTCATCAATACAAACCCTGTGATGGCTGCTGGATACCCAGTATACCCGAGAGCGACACTCAGGTAGCGGCTTGCAATCCCGTTACCTCGCGCCGGGCCAGGTGATAGGCCACTTCGCCGGCCTGCTTACTGCGATAACCGACCCAATTCCCGGGCAAGTCAGGCACCAGGGTGCGCTCACACTCCAGATAGATGCGGGCTTCTGCCGCCAGCCAGCCGGCCACCTCGAGTGCCTGGCAACAGGGCGCCAGCAGTCCCTGATGAAATGGCGGGTCGAGAAATACAATATCAAATGGCTGAGCCGGAGGCGGCCCCTGCAACCAGTGCAGGGCATCTGCCTGCTGGGCAGTGACACCCTGGGCCTGCAGGCCGTGAATATGCTCTTTCAGTAGTGCCACCACCTGTGGTGCCCGGTCCAGCAGCACTACCTGTCCGGCCCCCCGTGAAGCCGCCTCCAGACCCAGGGCGCCACTGCCGGCAAACAAATCCAGACAGCGCGCCCCGGGCAAGTAGGGCAGCAACCAGTTGAACAGGGTTTCACGTACCCGGTCCGGCGTGGGTCGCAGGCCCGGCACATCGGCAAAACGCAACTTTCGGCCGCGCCACTGACCGCCGATGATACGCAATGCATGGCCACCGCGCCTCGCGGCCCCCGCTCCCCGCCTAGGCGTCACCGCCCACCACAACCGTAACCATGCGCTCGGGATGCAGGCGGCGCTGGAAGGCATCCTGCACCTGCTCCCGGGTCACCGCATCAATATGGCCATTGAACTGGTCCAGATAATCCAGGGGCAACCCGTAAAAACCGATCATGGCCAGGTATTCCACCAGGTCACTGTTGCTGTCGATGCGCAATGGAAAACCGCCGGTGATATTGCGCTTGGCAGCCACCAGTTCCTTTTCCGTGGGGCCTTCATCGCGGAAGCGCGCCAGGGTATCGCGCAATACCGTTAACGCCTCTTCCACCTGCGCGTTACGGGTCTGCAACCCCATGATAAATGGCCCTTCCTGCCCCATGGGAAGAAAATAACTGTAGGCACTGTAAGACAATCCCCGC
>CBDUNQ010000502.1:0-2309 GCA_965368625.1 uncultured Gammaproteobacteria bacterium | reverse complement strand
AGGAAATCGGACCAGGCATCGCCGGGTACGGTACCATCGGTCTGCCAGACCACTTCAAACTGACCATCTTCCTGGATTTCACCAATCAACACCGGCTTGGAAAGGTGGTGATTCTTATTCATCACCGCCGTGCCACCGGTCATATTGGGCACTTCCATTCCGATCATGGCTTGCTCCACCGCGTCGGTATCGGTTTTGCCGGCCTTTTCCACGGCCTTGGCCCACATATTGAAACCGATCACCGTGGCTTCCATGGGATCGTTGGTGACGCGCTTGTCGCTCTTGATGAACTTGTGCCAACTGGAGATAAAGGCATCATTTTCTTCCGTATCCACACTCTGAAAATAATTCCAGGCCGCGAGATGGCCCACCAGGGGCTTGGTATCGATACCGGAAAGCTCTTCCTCACCCACAGAGAAGGCCACTACGGGAATATCTTCCGCGGAAATGCCCTGGTTACCCAGTTCCTTGTAGAAGGGTACGTTGGCATCGCCATTGATGGTGGAAATCACCCCGGTCTTCTTGCCGGCGGAACCGAATTTCTTGATGTCGGAAACGATACTCTGCCAATCCGCATGACCGAAGGGCGTGTAATTGATCATGATGTCTTCCGCCTTCACACCCTTGGATTTCAGGTAGGCTTCAAGAATCTTGTTGGTGGTACGTGGATACACATAGTCTGTGCCCGCCAATACCCAGCGCTCCACTCCCATGTCATTCATGAAGTAATCCACGGCAGGAATCGCTTGCTGGTTGGGCGCGGCACCGGTGTAAAATACATTCTTGGAGGACTCTTCCCCTTCATACTGCACCGGGTAAAACAGCAATCCATTCAACTCTTCAAATACCGGCAGCACAGACTTGCGCGAAACGGAAGTCCAGCAACCGAAAACCACATCCACTTTTTCCTTTTCGATCAGTTCACGGGCCTTTTCCGCAAACAAAGGCCAATTGGATGCCGGGTCCACCACTACGGCTTCCAGCTTTTTACCCAGCAAGCCACCCTTTTTGTTTTGCTCATCCACCATCATCAGCACAGTGTCTTTCAGCGTGGTTTCACTGATCGCCATGGTACCGGACAGGGAATGCAACACACCTACCTTGATAGTATCCGCTGCATTGGCCAGGGTCGTGAACCCCAGTGCCGCCGCCGCTGCAATGGTAGGCAGCAATTTGGTTGCGGTAAATCCTTTCATGAGTAATACCCCCGAGCTTGTATCAAGCGTTTTTTTGTTACCCGCAATACTATTTAAGTGATGAAAAAAAGGGGCGCTGATTGCGCCCCTTTTTACCCGCTTCTTAGATATCGAAGCCGTAGGTAAGACCGAAGACCATAGTGTCATCGTATTCCGTTCCGCTGCGATCCTCGCCCGCCACGGTGTATTGCACATACATATCGGCACCGGTGTTACCCACGGGGTGGGACAGGGTGATGTTGAAATGGCGGAAACCGGAATCATCCGTAGTGGCGCCACCCAGTTCACTGTTGTCGTCATCATCATAGGTGTAGTAACCCAGATCAAAAGCCAGACCAAAGTCATTGGCCAGATCCATGGCATAGCCGGCCTTCCAGTAAACATCACCGGCATTACCCCACCAGCCATCATTGAGCAGGTACTGGAAGCCTACATAACCACCGCCCATACTCAGGGTTCCTACCAGTTCGGTGAGGTCGGAGTCATCCACATTCACGTACAGATACTGGATCAAGCCGATATCATAGCCGATGGTGCCCATTTCGCCGGCAAAGCCTGCATAGAAATCATTTTCCACGCCAGTGCCCGTGGCATCGGTATCCACAACATCCGTTTCATAGTTGTAACTCAGACTGGAGAACCACCAGCCGGCATAGAAGCCACTATCGTGACCATAGTCCAGACCGCCCTGAATCGCGGCACCGTCATTTTCCTCAAAGATCCCGCGCAGCAGATACTTGGAATGTACACCGATGTTACCGCTCAATTCTGCCTGGGCGGCGGTAGGGGCAAAGGCGGTGGCACCGGTCATGGCCACGGCCAGGGCGAGGGGGCTTGCCTTGAAAAGGTTCAGTTTGCTCATGTTCAACTCTCTCCGATCAAAATAAAAACTGCGTTAACTTGGGGGAACCCATGACGACTGCAAATACCGCCTGTAGCCCAAAGGTTCCTGAGACTGTGTGTGTAATGACTCCCGCAGGAGAAGATGTAGCTGACTAGGGCTAGAGCAAGGGACGTGCCAGTATGAAAATAATTAAAATAAACCGATTAATTTCAGTTAGTTATAATATTTAGCCCAAAGTATTGTTGTTTTTTCACAACTCATGTTGCGCA
>CBDUNQ010000501.1:0-2325 GCA_965368625.1 uncultured Gammaproteobacteria bacterium | reverse complement strand
GGAAGATCAATTGCCGGTGGTGTTGCCGGAAGAGGTGGAACTGGAAGGGGTGGGGTCGCCGCTGAAGCAGATGCCGGAATTTTACCAGACCACCTGTCCCAAGTGTGGCGCAGCCGCTGAACGGGAAACCGATACTTTCGATACCTTCTTTGAGTCGTCCTGGTACTTCGCGCGCTTTACCTGTGCCGATAATCAGCAGGCTATGCTGGATGAGCGCGCCAGGTACTGGTTGCCCGTGGACCAGTATATCGGTGGTATTGAGCATGCGGTGCTGCATCTCCTGTATGCACGCTTCTTCCATAAGCTCATGCGTGATGAAGGGCTGGTGGCCAATGATGAACCCTTCACCCGCTTGCTGACCCAGGGCATGGTGCTCAAGGATGGCAGTAAAATGTCCAAGTCCAAGGGCAATACCGTGGACCCGCAGGAATTGATTCAGCAGTATGGTGCCGATACGGTGCGCTTGTTCACCATGTTTGCCGCGCCGCCGGAACAATCCCTGGAATGGTCTGATTCCGCCGTGGATGGTGCCTACCGTTACCTCAAACGCTTGTGGAAAGCGGTGTATGATCATCAACGTGGCGGGGCGGTGATGGCGTTGCACAAAGACAGTCTCAATGAAGAACAGAAGACATTGCGGCGCAAATTGCATGAAACCATTCTAAAGGTCAGTGATGACATGGGACGTCGCTATACCTTCAATACCGTCATCGCGGCCAATATGGAATTGCTCAATGAGGTGAATCGCTTCACTGATGACAGTGAGCAGGGCCGTGCCGTACTGCAGGAATGCCTGGAGAATACCGTGCTCATGCTGTCACCCATCGTGCCTCATATCTGTCACCAGTTATGGCGCGAACTGGGACATGAAGAAGCGGTAGTGGATCGTGGCTGGCCCGTGGTGGATTCCTCGGCCCTGGTGCAGGATCACTTGGAACTGGTGGTGCAGGTCAATGGGAAGTTGCGCGGTCGTATACAGGTGGCTGCCAAGGCCGATCGCCAGCAAATCGAAGCGGCGGCCCTGGCCGATGAAAATGTGCAGAAATTCATCGAGGGCAAGGCCCTGCGCAAGGTGATTGTGGTGCCGGGCAAACTGGTCAACCTGGTGGTATAGGAGATTTATGAACCGCTACCCGAACCGTGGTTCGCTGTGGTCTGTACTGATACTGGTACTGTTACTGAGTGCCTGTGGCTTTCATTTGCGCGGCAGTGTGGAATTACCACCCATGCTGGAGCGCCCCCATGTGGTGGGTGATGCCTTCAGCCTGCTGGTGCGCGAACTGGAATCCCTGTTGTTGCAATCCGGTGCTACCCTGGTGCGCCAGCCAAAGGAGGCTTCCGCCATTGTACGGATACTCAGTGAAACCCCCACACGGCGGGTACTGTCCGTAGGCAGTACCGGTAAGGCAGCGGAATACGAATTACACTATGCAGTAAATTATCAGTTGGAAAACCCCCAGGGGGAAGTGCTGCAGGGACCCTCGACCCTTTCCACCCGGCGCACCTATCTGTTTGACGAAAGCCAGGTCTTGGGTAAGTCGGGGGAAGAAGAAACCCTGCGGGAAGACATGCAGCGGGATCTGGCGCGGCGCCTGTTGCAACAGCTTTCCATCACCGGACAATAGGCTATGCAGTTACGCCCGGAACAACTGGACGCCCACCTGAAAAAGGGCCTGGCGCCCATCTACTTCATTCATGGGGACGAAACCCTGGTGGTGGCTGAGGCGGCGGACCAGATTCGGGCTGCTGCCCGTGCCCAGGGGTACACGGAACGTGAAGTGATGAATGTGGAGGCCGGTTTCGACTGGAACCAGCTGGCGGCCGCCGGCAACAGCCTTTCCCTGTTTGCCGAACGACGCATCCTTGAAATACGTCTGCCCACCGGCAAGCCCGGAGATGCCGGTGGCAAGGCCCTGCGCGCCTATGCGGAGCGGCCGGCGGAAGATACCCTGTTGATGGTGATATCCGGCAAACTGGAGCCGGCGGCGCGCAAGAGTAAATGGGTGCAGTCTCTGGATGCCGCCGGCATCAATCTCACCATCTGGCCGGTGGACGTGCAACGCCTACCGGCCTGGATTCAGGCACGCATGCAGGCACGGGGCCTGCAGCCCAGTCGCGATGCCGTGGCCCTGCTGGCGGAGCGGGTGGAAGGCAACCTGCTGGCCGGTGCCCAGGAAATAGAGAAATTACTGCTGTTGCGTGGTCCCGGTCCGGTGGACCTGGATGCCGTGGAAGCCGCGGTGGCTGATAGTGCCCGTTTCGATGTCTTTGGACTGGTGGATGCCGCCCTGCAGGGCGATGTGGTGCGCAGCCAGCGCATGTTGC
>CBDUNQ010000500.1:0-2325 GCA_965368625.1 uncultured Gammaproteobacteria bacterium | reverse complement strand
GCCGGTCTAGTGAAGGCGTTCATCTTGCGTTCCATCATCATCCACAGGTACACGGCCACGATGGCCATGAAGCCGGTATAGAGAATCACGTTCCAGGCGAAGATGGATTTGAAGTTGTAGTAGGTCATGGCCACGATCAGGCGGTCAGGACGACCCAGATCAAGCACCAGAACGGCCAGGCCACCCACCAGCAAAGCGATGGCCAACAGGCCGGACATGCGCCCCAGGGGCTTGTAGATCTTTTTGCCGAAGACCGAGCCGATGGAGGCCACATTCAGGGCCCCGGAGGCGGCAACAATGAGGAACACCGCAAACACATGGGGTGTACCCCATACGATCTGGTTGTTCATGCCGGTCACCCAGTGACCGTTATGTTCCATGTTGTATACCGCACCCAGCGCTATGGCGATGATGGCTCCGAAAAAGGCGAGCAGACCATAAAAGCCCAGGGAGTTGCCTTCGATTTGACTGTAATGCGTTGCTGATTTCATTGCAGTTCCGCGGTTCCGTAGCTAGTTGCGTTTATAGACCCCGGTAACGAATACCGGTATTCAGTCCCAGGTCGGCACGAATCTGTTCGCCACCGTGTTTCTTCAGTGCTTTGGACAGCTTGCTTTCGGGATCCTTGAGGTCACCGAAAATCATCGCTTCATGACCTTCGCTGTTACAGGCTTCTGCACAGGCTGGCATTGCATTGGCGCCATCCTTGTCCACCCGGTGGACACAGAGAGTGCAGGATTCCACCGTACCCTTGCCGCGCGGGGCATGGGGAAGCTGGTCCTGGAGGTCTTCGTGAATAAAGGATCGGGCCTTGTAGGGGCAGGCCATCATGCAGTAGCGGCAGCCGATACAGATATGCTTGTCCACCAGCACGATACCGTCGACGCGCTTGAAAGAAGCTCCGGTGGGGCAGACATCCACACAGGGTGCCGTTTCACAGTGCTGACACATCAAGGGCAGGGACTGCTCATGGCCAGTGGCCTTGTCGCGCAGAGTCACCTTGCGAATCCATTGAGCCGTCTGCAACTCGTTGGATTTTTCTTCGGTGCTGTTTGCGCTGCCCCAGCCATTTTCCGTTTCACAGGCGGTAACACAGGACTTGCAGCCTTTGGCGCACTTGTTGGTGTCGATGAGCATTCCCCAGCGGTTGTCACTGGAGACCGCCTGATCCGCAGGCTTGGCGTTTGCGGTTTCCGTGAGGAATACACCGGGTGCCACGGCCAGCCCCGCTGCGGCGGTGCTGCCCGCCAGAAAATCGCGTCGGCTGATCTGCTTTTCCATTTTCTCGCTCATGATTCAGTTACCTCCCTTGCCGGTCTGCACCTTGAGGGCTTCGTTGGGCAAGCCCAGACGCAGGGAGAGCTGAGCCCCCTGATGTGGCAGACCATCGGAAGTCATGCTGTTATGGCTGGTTTTTACCGGCCGGTCGGCATGGCAATCGAAACAGTCGATTTGTACGGAAGCATAACTGTGACAACTGCTACAGAAATGTTCCGGATTACCGGCACGTACATCGGTGTTATCGGGTACGTGACAGTTGATGCATTCCTCCAGGGCATATTGCCGTGTACGGATACCACGATGCATGGTTTCATCCCGCTGGTGCAGAATGTACTCCATGTGGTTCTTGCGCATTTCCTCTATGGGTTCCACGCAAGCCTGGGTGTCACTCACCTGTGCCTTGGCCTTGGGGACCATGGGCAGGGGAACATCCCCACCCTGTGCCGTAAAGGACAGGGTGAGGGTGATCATAGCGACCATTGCAAGAGGCAGGTTTTTCACCAACCGTAACAACCGGGTCATGTTGACTCCTTGAGGTCTGTTAACAAACCCTGGATTTATTCACCAAGTGCCATATCGATGTAGCCGGTGGGGCAGACATCCGAGCAGATGTGGCAGCCGATACATTTGTTGTAATCGGTATCCACATAACGGCCCGTGGTGGCTTCGCCCTTCTTCACGCGGAAGATGGCATCCTGCGGGCAGTAAATTACGCAGTTGTCACACTCGAAACACATGCCGCAACTCATGCAACGATCGGCTTCCTTCTTGGCGGTTTCTTCATCCAGGCCGATTACACGTTCTTCGAAGTGACCCAGTACTTCCGACGCATCGGGAACCACTTCCTTACGCTTGTTACGGGCCTCAAAGGGGAAGTGGCCCAGGTACAGCTTGGTGGCCGGAATCACTTCGTTCTTGGAACGGTCTTCGTAATTGTGCACGGCGAACTTGGCTTCGGAAGTACCACGGATTTCGCCGCGGTTTTCATACCCTTCGGGAGACAGGCCGGCTTCCTTCAGTTTGTCCAGCAGATGGAAGTGGTGC
>CBDUNQ010000499.1:0-2336 GCA_965368625.1 uncultured Gammaproteobacteria bacterium | reverse complement strand
AAACAACCACGAACAGATGCCCTCGGCTTTCAAGGAAGCACTGGCCGCCATAGACCGCTTGATGATGGAATATCCGCCGCCCCCATGACCATCGGCAACAGACTGCCTGCCAGCACCGAAACGCTACAAGCGTCGCATCAGTGTCACAAAGGCCACTGCGTACTCCCGCTCATCCGAAATACTCACATGGGCCTCTCCCACGCCCAGTTGTTCACAAAGCAAGCGGGCCTTGCCACTGAATAGTACCTGAGGCCGGCCGAGATCGGTGTTGGTAATGGCGATATGCTGTAATGAAAGACCATTGCGAAATCCGGTCCCCAGCGCCTTGGCGGTAGCTTCCTTGGCAGCGAAACGCTTGGCAAGATAATGAGCCGGTCGCGCACTACGCTCAAACCGTGGCCACTCTTCCGGCGCCAGCACCCTTCTGGCAAAGCGTTCTCCAAAACGCTGCAGGCTGGATTCGATGCGCGAGACCTGCACCAGGTCAGTACCGATGCCGACGATCATGAATCCCGCCGGGCCGCCAGCATTAAGCGCTTCATCTCGCTGACCGCAGAAGCAAGACCGCTGAACAGGGCACGGGCCACGATGGCATGACCGATATTCAGTTCACGCACCTGGGGAATACCGGCAATAGCCTGTACATTGTGGTAATGCAGACCGTGACCGGCATTCACCTGCATACCCAGCTCCGTACCCAGTTGAACCGCTTTGTGTATGCGGGCATATTCCTCCTCTTGCGCAAGCCCACTGGCGGCATCGGCATAGTGACCGGTATGAATCTCAATACAGGGAGCTCCCACATCCGCTGCAGCACGCACCTGGCTTTCCTGGGCATCGATAAACAGGGATACCCGCACACCCGCCTCCGCCAGACGGGTGCAGGCTTGCTTCATTCGCGCCTTTTGCCCTGCCACGTCCAGGCCACCTTCGGTGGTAAGCTCTTCGCGACGCTCCGGCACCAGGCAACAATCGGCCGGTTGAACCTCCTCGGCGAAGGCGAGCATTTCATCGGTTACCGCCATTTCCAGATTCATGCGGGTTTGCAGAATATCCCTGAGCAATATGACATCACGCTCCTGTATATGCCGGCGGTCTTCCCGCAGATGCAGGGTAATACTGTCCGCCCCGGCGTGCTCCGCTTCAATGGCCGCCTGAATGGGATCCGGATAGCGAGTCCCTCTGGCCTGTCGTAAAGTAGCCACATGATCAATATTCACACCCAGCAATAGTTCCCGTTGTTGTTTCATTCCCAAATCACTCTCTGATATTCAATTTTCGCTCAGTAAAGCAGTGTAAATCTGGCCAGGCCGGATCCCGACCAGATGCCGTGGGCCGGTTCTCAGCCTTTGCCAGGGTGTACCTTTTGCGACATTTGCTGCAGCACTTCCCTTGTTTTCAGGGGACGATGGCCCAACAGCTGATCCAGAATCACCCGGGTAAGCCGCTTGGCTTCACGACGTACCAATGGTTGGGAAAAATCATGTAGCGCCATCGCCAGCAGACTGCCGCCACTGAGTTTCACACCACGTTCCGGTTCGCCATGCCAGCGCACCGGACCACGATCCAGTTGGTAATCATAGACCCATTGCGCCTGTAATGGCTCTCCACTTTCGGCATCATGGCCGAGCTGCAGACCATAACCAAGCCATTCCAGCAGTTGTATCTCAAAGATCCGCAGCGGCACTTCAAGATTGTCAGGCCCGGCCAATTGCGATAATAATTGCGCGTAGCAGGCAAATAATTCCGGGTGCGGGTCATTGCGGTGTAACAGGCGCACCATCAGCTCATTCACATAAAATCCACTGAACAGGCCATTACCTTGCAGGGGAATCATGCCAGCCATGCCTTCTGCCGCGGTCAGCGTTGCCATTTCCCCACCCCCGGACCAACTCAGTAATAATGGCTGAAACGGTTGCAGCAGGGCTCGCTGTCGGGAGCGCGGGGCACGGGCACCGCGGGCAACCATACCCATGCGTCCATGGGACTCTGAAAATGCTTCCAGAATCAGACTGGAGTCACGGTATGGCCGGCTGTGGAGAATATAGGCCGGCTCACAGCGTACCGACCGCACTAGGGAATCAATCCTTTGCAGCGCATGAGGTTGCGTACGCTCCAGGTCATCATTGTATTAATCAGCCGCCATCATGATAGCCAAGGCTTTGCAGGGCACGCTCATCATCAGCCCACCCCTCCTTCACTTTCACCCATAGCTGTAAAAACACCTTTTGCTCAAAGGCCCGCTCCATATCTTCACGTGCTTCACGGCCGACTTCCCGCAACATGACGCCCTGCTTGCCGATTACTATGGGTTTCTGGCTGTCCCGATCGACCCA
>CBDUNQ010000498.1:0-2343 GCA_965368625.1 uncultured Gammaproteobacteria bacterium | reverse complement strand
TACGAATGCGCAACCCCTGATGAATTTCATCCTCGCTGAGGTCACCCTCCTCAAGGTATTTCTCCATCAGTGCTTCGGATGCCTCGGCCGCGGATTCCAGCAGTTTTTCCCGCCATTCCTCACAGGCCGCGCGCATATCCGCCGGAATGTCCTTGGCGTCATAGGTCACTCCCATGTCCGCCTCACTCCAGTAGATGGCCTGCATACGCACCAGGTCCACCACACCCTTAAAGCTGTCTTCCGCACCGATAGGCAACTGCAGCGGCACCGGGCTTGCACCCAGGCGCGTCTTCATCTGCCCCACTACGCGCAGAAAATCCGCGCCCGCACGGTCCATCTTGTTAACGAAGGCCATGCGTGGCACGTTGTACTTATTCGCCTGCCGCCATACGGTTTCCGACTGGGGTTCAACCCCGCCTACCGCACAGAATACTGCACAGGCACCATCCAGGACGCGCAAGGAGCGCTCTACCTCAATGGTAAAATCCACGTGCCCCGGAGTATCGATAATATTGATTCGATGTTCCGGAAACTGCTTATCCATTCCGAGCCAGAAGCAGGTGGTTGCCGCCGAGGTGATGGTAATACCCCGCTCCTGCTCTTGCTCCATCCAATCCATGGTGGCGGCGCCATCATGGACTTCACCGATCTTGTGCGAAACCCCGGTATAAAACAGGATTCGCTCTGTGGTCGTGGTCTTGCCCGCATCGATATGGGCCATGATCCCGACATTCCGGTAGCGGTCGATGGGTGTCTTACGCGCCACGGCCGTAGGCTCCCGCCACCACTACCAGCGATAGTGTGAAAATGCCTTGTTCGCTTCCGCCATACGATGCACATCCTCACGCTTCTTCACGGCAGAACCGCGACTCTCCGCCGCTTCCAGCAGCTCTCCCGCCAACCGCAGCGGCATGGATTTTTCACTGCGCTTGCGCGAGGCTTCAATCAACCAGCGCATGGCCAGGGTGGTGCGACGCACGGAACGCACTTCCACCGGCACCTGGTAGGTGGCACCACCTACACGGCGCGATTTCACCTCAACCATGGGGCGCACATTGTCCAGCGCCTTGTTCATCAGCGCCACCGGATCTTCGTGACCCTTGGACTGCACCTGATCCAGGGCACCATAGACAATTCGCTCGGCCACGGATTTCTTACCGGACTGCATTACCATGTTGACAAACTTGGCCAACATTTCGCTTCCGAATTTGGGATCCGGCAATATTTCCCGCTTCGCTGCAACTCTTCTTCGTGACATGCTCTACTCTCGTATTCCGCAACTATCCGGATTAACTCTTCGGACGCTTCGCACCGTACTTGGAGCGACCCTGTTTACGATTCTGCACACCCTGGGTATCCAGGCTGCCGCGCACGGTGTGGTAGCGAACACCGGGCAAGTCCTTTACACGACCGCCACGAATCAGCACCACCGAGTGCTCTTGCAGATTATGACCTTCACCACCGATATACGTACTCACTTCATAACCATTGGTCAGGCGCACACGAGCCACTTTACGCAGAGCCGAGTTGGGCTTTTTCGGCGTCGTGGTATACACACGGGTACAAACACCGCGCTTTTGCGGGCAGGCCTCCAGTGCAGGCACATTGCTCTTCGCTTTTTTACGGCTACGCGGGTTGCGCACCAACTGGTTGATTGTTGCCATCGAATACGTACTCCACACCACTTCCGGGTGTTGAATTCTGTAAAGTCCTGAAAATAAACGACAGGGCGGGAGCCGGCCTGTCGAAGAAGCGGAATTGTAGGCACCCCCCCATAAACTGTCAAGCGATATGTGCCTTGTTTATGGGATTTTTCCGGCGGGCACCCCAAATGCCGTGCCCGCCGGAAGGTCCCGGGTTTATTCCCCGTCGGCCTCCGAAGCCGCACTGTCTGAGGCACTGTCTACGGCGGAAACCTCGGCCATCATGGCATCCAGCGCCATTTCCAGGCTGTCCTGCTGCTGACGCCGACGTTCGCTGTGATAGGCCAGACCGGTTCCCGCAGGAATCAGGCGCCCGACAATGACGTTTTCCTTGAGGCCGCGCAAGTCATCACGCAAGCCTCGCACCGATGCCTCGGTAAGCACGCGTGTGGTTTCCTGGAAGGAAGCGGCGGAAATGAAGGATTCCGTGGCCAGCGAAGCCTTGGTGATCCCCAGCAACATGGAGTCAAAACGCGCCGGCTCCTTGTCTTCCGCCAGCTTGGCATTTTCTTCCAGCACCCGTGCGCGGTCCACCTGCTCACCCTTGATGAAGTGGGTGTCACCCGGATCGCTGATTTCCACCTTACGCAACATCTGGCGAATCACCACCTCAATATGCTTGTCGTTGATTTTCACACCC
>CBDUNQ010000497.1:0-2350 GCA_965368625.1 uncultured Gammaproteobacteria bacterium | reverse complement strand
AAGGCGGATGAACAGGTGAGATACAGCACCAGAAACAGGGCAAGCAGGATGCATGAATACGAACAGGTGATGGGGTTATGGAACGGTAGGTGCGGTACGCCACGCGACAAACGCATGGCGAAAAATATAATACCTGAAATGTATCCCCCTTCCCCTTGAAGCGACTTCATCCTGAAACAGTCCCTGTGTGGTCATGTCAACAGACATTTGGTCCGGCTATCCTGCCGTGTAGAAATACGATGATTGTTCGAATTCGTTTAGTTTATGGTTGCTGCATCAAGCAGCCAGTTTGATTTATTTTGACAACAATATCGGCCAGACAGGGGCCCTTGTCAAGAGGAGAAGTTTTTCTGAGTGGCACAGGAGTGGATTGAAGTGCTCATAATATTCTGATTTTAGGTAATGTGTGCCGCTCTTCTGTGATCAGCCTGCTATACGACACGCAGAGCACTTCAAAAGCTTAGAGTCATTCTAGCTCCAAACACAAGCAGGCTATCGTCAACCATCGTATTCGAGGCATCGAATCCACTGTTTTTAATCCATTGTAAAGCGGGCGTAATACTCAGGTTCTCACGTACATCCATGCGCACATAGACTTCTGCCTGACGGTTGTCATCCAGTCCACTGGTGGTTTCCTCATCAGAGAGCCAGGTGTGGGCATAGCCGGCGCCCAGGGTGTGATTGCCCAGCGGATATTCCAGTGCCATCGAAGCAAACCGGGCAGCCTGGGATACCTTGTCGTTGGCCATGCCGAGGCGGATATTCCACAGGCCATTGCGCAGGCTGCCATCGATATTGGCATATAGGCCATGATTGTGCGCATCGGTATCGGCACCATTGAGTTCATCATGATCCGCCGTATTGATCCAGATGCCGGTTCCCAACTGTACATTGTGGTACTGCCACTGCAGTTCGGCGGCACCGAATATTCCTTTGCCATCTTCGGTAACGTCCACCAGTTGGGAGTAGGATGCATCGGGGTTGTCCGCCAGGCCATGGGAGCTCGTCACCACCACCGTTACGCCCAGCTGATCCTGAAGGCTGCGGTGATAGGCACCCCCCAGACTATAATCCGGAAATTCGATGGTGGGGTTGATCACGAGGTTCAAATTGATGAATTGACTGGTTTCATCGTTGGCTACGGCATTCATATCCAGCCAAGCCGTGGCATCCAGTAAACCCATTGCCAATTGAAAGGAATCATTAGAATTCCAGATATACTGCAATTCGGAAACCTGCAAACGTCCATTGCCGTCCCGATCCAGAGCGCTACCGGCATCGCCATTGGCTTCAAAAACGCTATTGGAAATTCCGCTATCACGGGGGCTGCTGTTGCCTTCCACATAGACCAGCCAATAGCCGGGGCCGTGGGGAATTTCGCTGATCAGATCAAAGGAGGCGAATGCTTCTGCATCTACACGATTATCATCGCTATCCTGTGCCACCAGGGTGAATCCACCTTCTATACTCGGTGCAGCATCCTCGGCCGCAAGGTTTGAGGATGCCAGATGGGATGCAGCGCACAAGAACACTGCCACGCACCCGCGCGCATAGGGTTTATTATACAACATCGGCGATACCTCAGACTTTGAATTGCCCCACGACCGCTTGCAGGTCAGTGGAAATGCTTGCCAGTTCATGACTGGCCACGGACGTTTCATCGGCAGCTTCTGAATTGCGTTCGGTCATGTCATTGAGGCGAACAATATTCCGGTTGATTTCTTCCGATACCGCACTCTGTTCTTCGGCGGCGCTGGCAATCTGTGTACTCATATCATTGATACGTGATACCGATTTGGCGATGGTGGTCAGGGAACCGCCGGCTGCAGTGGCACGATCCACGGCATTTTTTGCCTGTTCCCGGCTACTGCCCATTACCTCTACGGCCTGACGGGTGCCACTGCGCAGTTTTTCAATCATCTTGTTGATTTCTTCCGTGGATTTCTGAGTGCGGCTGGCCAGGGTGCGGACTTCATCGGCCACCACAGCAAATCCGCGTCCCTGCTCGCCGGCACGGGCGGCTTCGATGGCGGCGTTCAGTGCCAGAAGGTTGGTCTGTTCCGCTACACCACGAATCACATCCAGAATGGAGGTGATATCTTCACTGTGTTGCTCCAACTGATGAATGGTTTCCGAGGAAGATTCAATTTGCGAAGCCAGGCTGTGGATCTGGCTGGCCGCCTGCTCGACGATTTTCTGCCCTTCCTGGGTTTCGCGATTGGCTTCCTGAGCGGCATTGGCCGTGTGGGTGATGTTGTCGGCTACTTCATGGGCCGTGGAACTCATTTCATTCATGGCCGTAGCCAGTTGTTCCGTTTCCGAGCGTTGCTGGAGGATACTGTCATGTACC
>CBDUNQ010000496.1:0-2351 GCA_965368625.1 uncultured Gammaproteobacteria bacterium | reverse complement strand
GAGCATCGTGAGTTGAATTGATTCCATGCCCTCCAGCTGTTTGTCCGCAGGGAATCGGCCGTGAACGACCATTGGTCCGGGGCGAAAAAGGCGTTTATTCTTCCAATATACAAATTTGCTTCACATGCCCAGTTGTCTGATGTACCGAATGGCTACTACACATAAAAAAGGGAAGGAAGGAGAAAATATAACTTTCTCCTTCCACTGCTATTTACCCGGTATTACCAAACCCGCGTGGTCGCCTTCGCCTTGTTATTGCTGCGATCAATATCTTCAATATTTGACCACGTACTCGCAAAGTTATAGATCAGGCCCTTTGCGGTTGGTTTCACCGTGAGCGCTACGGTAGCCGAAGCGCCGCTCTTCAAATTACCCAGCCAACACTTCACTCGGCCCCAGTGTCCACAGGTCCCCTTACTGGGCACGATATTCAACACCTCCACTGTGGAGTGCGGGGTATTGTTCAAACGCACTTTTCTCGCAATGCCCGGACCATGATTCGTCACTGTCAGGGTATAAATCAGCGTACCATCGAGCCTGACCGATTTCTGGGAAGTGCGCATGCTTATCGATAAATCGGCAAATTGACTGGAATCCTGCACATCAATTGTAGTGCTTGCACTAAGACCACCGGTGGTAACAGTAATCATTGCAGAGCCCACGCTTTTGCCGATCGCCGAACCTGTGTCGCTGATGGATGCAACAGATGGATCACTGCTACTCCATTCAATGGCCATACCTGGCGTTCCAATTAGCTGGACTGATTCCGGGAAGTATGCAGATTCTCCGTTGCCTAACTGACCATAGCTGTTATCTCCCCAACATTGCATGGCACCGTTACGAAGCATGGCGCAGATATGCCCTCCTCCCGTTGCCAATGCCAATACATCATTGAGGCCATCGACCAAAACCGGGGTTGTGTCGATCCTGTTTTCGCCATTACCCTGCCATTCATTATAGTTGTACCCCCAACAGGCAACCTCACTACTGGCAAGTAGCGCACAGCTATTGTATACACCTGCCGAAAGTGCTGTAGCGGTGCTGATTCCAAGCACTGTGACAGGTGTTGAGGAAGCAGTGAGCGTTCCATTGCCCAATCCACCCTGGAAATTACTTCCCCAGCACTGTACCTCGCCGCTCGCAAGCAGCGCGCAGGTATGATCTTGACCCGCCGCCACCGCAATGCCGCTGCTGATCCCATTTACCATGACAGGAGTTGTGGAATAAGAGGTATCCGCACCATTGCCCAACTGGCCAGACTGGTTACTGCCCCAGCATTGCACTTCACGACTTGAGAGCAGTGCACAAGTATGATTTTCACCTGCCGTCAGCGCCGTCGCATTGCTAACCCCATTCACCACAATGGGAACTGCGGAAGGGATCCCTCTGTTAGAACCCAACTGACCATGGCCATTATACCCCCAGCACTGCACCATGCCTCCGTCAAGCAATGCACAAGAATGATCGGTTCCTGAAGCGAGCGCTTGCGCCGTGCTGATCCCGGTTACCGTAACGGGAACAGTGGAATTCGTATAGCTACCATCACCCAGCTCTCCAGACCCGTTGTCACCCCAGCATTGCACCTCACCACTGGCAAGCAAGGCGCAACTACGGGAACCGTTGATGGAACCACCGACGGCTACCGCCACTGCATTACTGATTCCTGCCACCGTAACAGGAGTACTGGAATCAATATATGAGCTATTGCCCAGCTGACCAGTGTGATTTCTTCCCCAGCACTGCACCATACCCCCCGGGATTACTGCACAGCTATGGGAACTGCTTCCTGCCGCCATCGCTGCATTATTCACCCCTATCACCTCGACGGGAGTCGTTGAGGCGTTATAGGTCTTCATGCCATTACCCAGTTGACCTTGCAGATTACTTCCCCAACATCGCACCTCACCACTGTCGAGCAGTGCGCAGCTATGTTCTACACCTGACAACAGTTCTGTAGCACCGCTAATCCCGCTAACCGTCACAGGTACAAAGGAATCGGAGGTAATGTTGTTACCCAATTGACCCCGTTCGCCATTTCCCCAGCATTGCACCTCTCCATTGACAAGTAGTGCGCAACTATGACGGAAATTCACCGCCAGCGCCGTGGCGCTATTGATCCCGCTAACGGAGACTGGAATTGAAGAATAAAAATCCGAACTGCCACTGCCCAACTGACCAACAAAGTTTGCACCCCAGCATTTCACTTCATTGTTTGCAAGCATCGCACAGGTATGCTCACTCCCGGCACCCAGTGCCGTGGCGTTGGTGATACCGCTCACCAAGACAGGGACTGAAGAATTGGTATCCGTACCATTACCTAATTGGTCATAACCATTATGACCCCAGCATTG
>CBDUNQ010000495.1:0-2353 GCA_965368625.1 uncultured Gammaproteobacteria bacterium | reverse complement strand
TGCACTGGATGTGGATGGCAGCAGCCTGGCGCTCACCATCCCACTGGCACTGCTGCTGGCCTATGGAGCATTGAAGCTGGCTTCTTCCCTGTTCAATGAAATGCGGGATGCCCTGTTTGCCCGTGTACGCCATGGCGCCATGCGTAAAATTTCATTGCGGGTACTGGAACATTTGCACCAGCTTTCCTTGCGTTTTCATCTGGAGCGCAAGACCGGTGGCATTTCCCGGGACATTGAGCGCGGTACCCGCAGTGTCAGCTCACTGATGAACTACATGGTGTTCAGCATTCTGCCCACCCTGGTGGAAGTCACCATGATCGCCAGCATCCTGTTGACCAAATACAGCCACTGGTTTGCAGTGATCGCCTTTGGTTCCGTGGTGCTATATATCCTGTTCACCTTCTATATCACCGAATGGCGCATGAAATACCGGATTACCATGAATCGCCTGGATTCCGAAGCCAACACCCGTGCCATCGAAAGCCTTATCAATTATGAAACGGTGAAATACTTCGGTAATGAAACCCACGAACTCAAACGCTACAACGAAAACCTTCAGGACTGGGAGAATGCCGCGGTCAAAAGCCAGACTTCACTTTCCTCCCTGAACTTCGGCCAGGCGGCTATCATTGCCACCGCCGTCACACTGATGATGATTCTGGCGGCCCAGGGAGTGGCGGATGGGGAATTAAGCCTGGGTGACCTGGTCCTGATCAATGCCTTTTTACTGCAATTGTTCATCCCCTTGAATTTTCTCGGCGTGGTATACAGCCAGCTCAAGCATGCCCTTACCGATATGCAATTGATGCTGGATGTGCTGGAAAAAGAACCGGAGATCAAGGACCGGGAGCAAGCCACCGAGCTGGAAGTGGGTGCCGGTGGCGTGCGTTTCGAACAAGTGAGTTTCGCCTATGATGCAGAGCGCCCCATCCTGCACGAGGTCAGCTTCGAGATTCCACCGGGCAAGAAGGTGGCGGTGGTGGGGCCCAGTGGCGCCGGTAAGTCCACCCTGGCACGTTTACTCTTTCGTTTTTACGATGTCACCCAGGGCTGCATTCGCATCAATGGTCAGGATATACGCCAGGTCAGCCAGCAAAGCCTGCGCCAAGCCATTGGCATCGTACCCCAGGATACGGTGCTGTTTAATGAAAGCATCTATTACAACATCGAATATGCCCGGCCCGGCGCCCGCCGGGAAGAAGTGATTGCCGCCGCCCGGACAGCCAACATACATGACTTCATCACTTCTCTTCCCCAGGGCTATGACACCATTGTGGGAGAACGCGGGCTGAAGCTTTCCGGCGGTGAAAAACAACGGATCGCGATCGCCCGCGCCACCCTGAAAGCACCGCGAATACTGGTCTTCGATGAAGCCACTTCCAGCCTCGACAGTCATTCGGAGCAGGTCATTCTTGAATCCCTGCGCCAGGCAGCCACTCATCATACCACCCTGGTGATTGCACACCGGCTATCCACCATTGTGGATGCCGATAAGATCCTGGTCATGCGGCATGGGCGTATTGTGGAACAGGGCACACATCAAGCCTTGCTGGAATTGCAGGGTGACTATGCCAAATTATGGGCATTGCAACAGGAAGAGCGTCTGCAAATCAGCGAATAAGAAAAAGCCCTGCACCCAGATGAGGATGCAGGATTGCGACCCGATGATAATACGGGATGGTGTTACAACAGGGCTTCGCGGCGCGCCCGTAACTGTTCTGTTTGCCGGTCCAGAATATGCTTCACCAGCAAATCCCGGTCCGATTCACGAATGAACTGATACTCGACCGCCACCCGCCAGGTCATTCCGCCAAGGGGTTCCTTGCTACGCTCACACTGCACTACACGGCTGACCGTCAGTACACCGGTGAGGGAAGGAAACAGTACCAGACGGGTTTCCAGAAGATCTCCCACTCGAAGCTCCTGGTCATGATTAAAGGCCAGACCACCGGCACTCAGACTGACCTGCCGCATACCCTTGCCACTATCATCGATACTTTCCGCCACCAGTAATTGCGCCAGCAGATTGAGCTTTTTATCCAGCGTTTGCAGACACAGGGATAGATCCGGGGAAGACTGGGACAGGTTATGCAATAGCCCACGCATTTGCCTCGAGGTACTGGCAAAGCTGGCGGCTGTAGTGAAGCGGTCCGGCACTTCATCACTGATGCGCGACAGTACCTCTTCCATCTCCACCTCGGAAATGACGCGCATTTCCAGTGTCACTTCATCATCGATTCGAAAATACTCCCTGCGTTCATCACTCATGATCGATCCACCCTTATTCACTTCCTTGCTGAGCCCCGGCACTGACACCGCTACTGACCGAAGCCTTGGGAGCCCCGGCACTGAC
>CBDUNQ010000494.1:0-2353 GCA_965368625.1 uncultured Gammaproteobacteria bacterium | reverse complement strand
CTTCGATGCGGTTTTTCAGCCATGGGAGTACCGGACCTGGTGCAGCTCTCGGTGGAAGAAGTAGCCACCAAGGTTGCCGGGCTGCTAGCGGCCCGGGAAATCAAAACCCCCTGAGCCGTTTGATTGCACCGCGTAGCGCGTCCATTACACCGGAAAGCCTGAACTGTAGTGTGCGCAACTGCAGGAGCAGGTGATACAAGGTGGCTGAAGTAATGGCCTGATGAGAAGATAGCCGGTTATGCAGATCCTGATGGCGATCATCCCCGGGGTGGCGCTGTCCGTTATCGGAAAAATCGGAGTGCTGACCAATAAGCGTGGGCGATACCACCACGGTCTTGAAACGTGGGGTAAGCTGGCGCGTATACCAGCGGTCAATGGCTCGATGCCGGGCCAGCCAGGGCCAGATGTTTTCTTCCGTGGGTAGCTGTTCCAGTAGCCAGTCATAGGTAGCACTGCTCAGAATGTAAGCATGGGCGGTATAGACACTGTGGATGCCATAGAGGCTGTACTGGTCGTCGAAATCATATAGCTTACGGTACGGGCTGAATGGCTCAGCAAAGCCCAGATAACAGATGTCCCATTCAGCACCTGACTGCAGCAGGGATTGGCTGTAGCGATCAAGAAAATCGGCAAGGCTGGTGTCAAATTTGGCGTCATCCTCCAGTATCAGCACCCGTTCCCAACCCTGTTCCCGGGCATGTGCAATGGCTTTGCGGTGAGAAAGGATGCAACCGGCGCGACCTGCCCAGGTTTTGTCACGGTGACGGTGATGGAACCAGGGTTGTTGCCCAAAACCAGGTAAATCAACGCCACGAATGGCCGGGATCTGGACCCAGCCCCGTAGTTGCCGGATACTGGCAGCCTGTTGTTGAAAACGTTCGAGCCGATCCGTTCGGGATGCCAGGTTGATCACTGCAACCCCATCCATCAGGGAATGATCTGTTGCGGAAGATGAAACCGGGGCTTCGCTTGCCACCATAGATAGTATCCAGAGCATGACTGCACAACAAAAAACATTACAGGTGGCTGTTAGTACAGGCACGCCTGTTCGCGATTTTCACAAGCTGGCCCCGCAGGGTGAATTACGCTGGGGACGCTGTGAATTCGTGTTGAATCCCGATAATGATACCAAATTCGACTACTGGATAGTATTTGCAACGGCACCAGGTAAATGTCGGCTGCGGGTAGCGCCTGTGAATACCCTGTTCATTGCCGGAGAGCCGCCGGAAAAGAAGATCTACCCGCGAGGCTTTTATCAGCAGTTCCATCGTCTCATTTGCAGTAAGGGTGAGTATCCACATGATCGAATATGTTTTGATGCCCTGGGCCTGAACTGGCATGTGGGCCATGATCGCATCAGCGGTGAATATCGCTACGGGTATGATGAGCTGTCAACCATGGGACCGGCAGATAAACAGCTCGCCATCTCGGTGATTTGCTCTGATTTACACACCACCCCCGGACAGCGCGCTCGCTTGCATTTTCTGGAACAGATCAAACCCCATTTTGGCGATCGACTAGTTCACTATGGCAGGGGGTTTTTACCCATTGAGGACAAAATGGAGGGAATTGCACCCTTTTACTATCACCTGGTGCTGGAGAACTCCATCAGCGATGACTACTGGACGGAAAAGTTGGCCGATGCCTATCTGGGATGGTCGTTTCCGTTGTATGTGGGCTGCTCCAACCTGTCTCGATATTTTCCGGAAACGAGCTTTTGTCCCCTGGATATGGACAATGTGGCTTCCGCCATAAGCACCATGGAGCAAGCGCTTACGACACCGCCATCTGCCAGACAGCATGCAGCATTGGCAGAAGCGCGACAGCGGATACTCAATCGTTATAATCCATTCGCCCGTTTTTCTTATTGGGCAGAGCGGTTTTACAGTCCGCATGCGATGCCAGAGACCCATGTGATTTTACCTCACAAGGCATTTGCAAAGTTTCCTGTGGGTGCGCTTTATCGTTATCGAAAAAGATATTGGTGAGCGTATTTGCATAGTGGAAAGAATCTGGTGCTGTTTGATTTTTTTACCGTAGCTCAGGGTTATCTATTGCTAAAGAAACTCGCTGGCAACGGAAGCGGTTGAATAAGGATAGGAGAGGCGCGTCTCTAGTCTGGAGGTGCAATGCCACTCTTCGTTATGATATACCCGTTGGGAAAATGAAGGCGCTGATGTCATTACATCAAATTGTAGGTATATAGTGATACCTGAGTAATAGGGTGCGGCGTATGGCTGCATTATGCCCTGTTAAAGTGAACGCCTGTATACTTGGCTTGTAGGTGCCATGTGATTTATAGGGTGCAGGTGCAAGCCCCTGTATACCATCTCAAGTTATTGTAATAAAAGGG
>CBDUNQ010000493.1:0-2354 GCA_965368625.1 uncultured Gammaproteobacteria bacterium | reverse complement strand
AATGAAAAATAAACTCCGCTAGCCTTCCCCCTCGTTGCCAGCCCGCCCAGCAAGAAGCGGGCGCAATGAATAGCAGTACAAAAAAAGTAACGTTAACCAGAAAAATCGTCGTTTTACTTTGTTGCAGGGGAACCCCGGAAACAAACCGGTACCAGGGATGGCTCACCGGTCGTAGTACGAAGTACGGCGTAAGGGAATACCATGAATCGGGTAGTGAACAGCATCCTGGCCCTGTGCCACGGGTTTCTGCGCCGCGGTGCGCGCAAACCTTCCGCTTCACACGCCACGGCTAGCCGGCCGTGTATTACTGCCAGACCACAACGCGGCGCCTCCCTGGTGGAATTCATGGTGGTGTTGCCGGCCTTATTGCTCATGGGCCTGGGCACCTTTCAAACGGTGATGGTGTACCACGCCAAAACCATTCTCGATTACGCCACCTTTGAAGCGGCGCGCACCGGCGCCGTGACCCATGCGCAAACGGGTAAAATGCGCGAAACCTTAGGGATGCGCCTGGGCCCCATCTTTGGGGGCGATGCCAGTGCCCAATCCGCCGTGGCCGCCATGACCGAAGGCACCCTGGAAGCCCTGGACCCGGTCACCACCCACATTGAAATTCTCAACCCCACCCAGGAAGCCTTTGACGACCACGGGGTCATCAATCCAGACACCGGCCAGTTGGAAATCCCCAACGCCCACCTGCGCTATGCACCGAAGGACATCGGCCCCACCAGTGGCGTGAACCTGCTGGATGCCAACCTGCTGAAGATCAAGGTCACCTATGGCTACCGCCTGGAAGTGCCTTTCATCGGCCCGGTGGTCACCCGCTTGCTACGGCAGACGGACCCGGCCAATGCCTCGTTCTATTCCCGCGGCCGCATTCCCATTACCGCCGTGGCCCTGGTGCGCATGCATTCGGAAGCCTGGGAGAATGGCAATGTCTCCGTGGCCAGCGGGGGTGGCGGCGCCATTGGTGATCATCCTGCCGACCCGATTTCCGGTACCAGTCCATTGCCACCACCCGCGGGCTTTCCCAATGACCCCTTTTGTAAACTCAACAACACCTGCGTGGGCGCCGGCGGCGACTACCCCTACAGTCCGGTACCGGGGAATGGCACCCCCGGCACGGGCCTGGACCCCAGCGGCCCCAACCAGGGCGCCACCGCCCAGTGCCCGCCCACGGGCAGTAGCCCCCATCGCCCGCAGGTAGCTTCCCTCACCAGCCGCCCCAGCACCCTGGCCAGCACCACGGCGGGCAACCCCATTCACGTGGTCACCGGCAACAAGTACCAGGCGGAAACCGATCTGGCCCCCCTGCCCGGCCCCCTGGGCCTGCGCTTCACCCGTCACTACAACAGTCAAAGCGACTATCGCGGCGCACTGGGGGTGGGTTGGCGCCACAGCTATGACTTGCAGCTCCAGGTAAGCGAGGAAGGCCCCCTCACCCTGATCCAGGCCGATGGCCGCCAGATTATCTTCACCCCGGAAAGTGCGCATGCCGCCGCCTCTGCCACTACCCCGGTGGAAACCATCTACCGCGCCCAACGCGCCGACGATGGCTGGTTCACCGCCAATGCCGATGCCCACGTCCACCCCTACACCTGGCACTGGCCCACGGGGGAGCAACTCCGCTTTGACGACCAGGGTCGGCTCAGTGCAGTGGCCCACCAGGGCCAGGTGCTGCACCTCAGCCATATAGGCCAGCACCTGCACCGCGTCACCGACCCCCAGGGCCGCACCCTGAGCTTCAGCCACTACGCCAACGGCCGCTTGCGCAGCCTGCACCTGAGCGAAGCCCCGCTGGGCCCTTCCCTGCTCGTGGTGCACTACGCCTATGACGCCGCCGGCAACCTCGCCGCCGTGCGCCGCGAGGAACGCAAACGCCAACAACCCCTGCGCACCTACCACTACGAAGATCCCCACGATGCCCACAACCTCACCGGCATCACCGATGAACGCGGCGTGCGCTATGCCACCTGGGCCTATGACGACCAGGACCGGGGCATTCGCAGTGAATATGCCGACCAGGTGGGCCAGGTCACCCTGGACTTCGAAACCCAAGGCCAAACCCGCATTACCGACAGCCAGGGAAAAGAAAGTATCTACCACACCGAAATCCGCGAAGGCACGGCCCTGGTCACCCGCATTGATGGCCCCGGTTGCGATACCTGTGGCCGTGGTGAGGTGACCTACACCTACAATGCCCATTTTCAGCGCACGGCCACCGAATACCAGGATGGCAACAATTATCGCCACTGGATGCAGATTGACCGCCTCCGAGAAAAGCAGTGGCACCAGCACATTGCCGTCCAGTGCCTGGATAATGAAATAGGCAACCGACAGCCAGATAAAATCCG
>CBDUNQ010000492.1:0-2368 GCA_965368625.1 uncultured Gammaproteobacteria bacterium | reverse complement strand
TGTCCAAGGAAAAATTTGAACGTACGAAGCCGCATGTAAACGTGGGCACCATAGGTCACGTAGACCATGGGAAGACGACCCTGACCGCGGCGCTGACGAAAGTGGGTGCCGAGGCGTCGGGTGGCGTGTTCAAGGCCTACGACCAGATTGACAATGCTCCGGAAGAGCGCGCGCGTGGTATTACCATTGCGACGGCGCACGTGGAATACGAGACCAAAGACCGTCACTATGCGCACGTGGATTGTCCTGGGCACGCGGACTATGTGAAGAACATGATCACGGGTGCGGCACAGATGGATGGTGCGATTCTGGTGGTGAGTGCAGCGGACGGTCCGATGCCGCAGACGCGGGAACACATCCTGCTGTCGCGCCAGGTGGGTGTACCCTACATTGTGGTGTACATGAACAAGGCGGACATGGTGGACGATGCCGAGCTGCTGGAACTGGTGGAAATGGAAGTGCGTGAACTGCTGGACAAGTACGACTTCCCGGGCGACGACACGCCGATCATTACCGGATCGGCGCTGAAGGCGCTGGAAGGGGATAGCTCGGACATTGGCGTGCCCTCCATTGTGAAGCTGATGGAAGCGCTGGACAGCTACATTCCGATGCCGGAGCGTCCGGTGGACAAGCCGTTCCTGATGCCCATTGAAGACGTATTCTCCATTTCGGGTCGTGGCACGGTGGTGACGGGTCGTATTGAGCGTGGCCGCATCACGGTGGGCGAAGAAATCGAGATTGTGGGCATTCGCGACACCAGCAAGACCACCTGCACGGGTGTGGAAATGTTCCGCAAGCTGCTGGAGTCGGGTGAAGCGGGTGACAACGTGGGCGTACTGCTGCGTGGCACCAAGCGGGACGAAGTGGAGCGTGGTCAGGTACTGGCGAAGCCGGGATCCATTACGCCGCACACCAAGTTTGAAGCGGAAGTGTACGTACTGAGCAAGGAAGAAGGTGGTCGTCATACGCCCTTCTTCAATGGGTATCGTCCGCAGTTTTACTTCCGTACCACGGATGTGACCGGAGCCTGTGACCTGCCGGAAGGCGTGGAAATGGTAATGCCGGGTGACAACGTGAAGATGACGGTGTCGCTGATCGCGCCCATAGCCATGGAAGATGGTCTGCGCTTCGCCATTCGCGAAGGCGGCCGTACCGTGGGTGCCGGCGTGGTAGCGAAAATTATCGAGTAAACAATGCATTAATGGGTGTTTCCCCGCTCGGTCAGGAAGCGATTCGCACTGGCGGAGCGGGGTTCACCCATTGAGTGTATTTAGGCCAGTAGCTCAATTGGCAGAGCGGCGGTCTCCAAAACCGCAGGTTGGGGGTTCGATTCCCTCCTGGCCTGCCATATTCGGCAGGAAGAAGACAAGCCTCTTCAGTGAGGCGGGAAAGTCAAAAGGTATATGAACGCAAAGCTCGAAGCACGGGAATCCAATCAGGATACGCTGAAACTGGCTATCGCCGTCGTGCTGTTGCTGGCCGGCGTGGTGGGCTTTTATTTCTTTGCCGACCAATCGTTGCTGCTGCGAGTGCTGGGTGTATTGCTCATGGCTGGCATCGCCGTGGCGGTGGCCTCACAGACCCTCATGGGGCGAAACCTGATGGGGTTCATTTCCGCTACCCGCACCGAGGTGCGCAAGGTGGTGTGGCCTACGCGTGCGGAGACGGTGCAAACCAGTTTGGCGGTATTTGCCGTGGTGATTCTGGTGGGTATCATGCTCTGGCTGATGGATATGTTCCTCCTGTGGGCTGTACGATTACTGACCGGTCAAGGAGGCTGATTGCATGGCAATGCGCTGGTATGTGGTACATGCCTATTCCGGGTTTGAAAATCAGGTGAAACGCTCCCTGATCGACCGGGTTGCCCGTGGTGGTGTACAGGATAAGTTCGGTGAAATCCTGGTGCCCACGGAAGAAATTGTGGAAATGCGGGAAGGGCAACAGCGTAAGAGTGAGCGCAAGTTCTTTCCCGGCTATGTCCTCGTGCAGATGGATATGGACGATGAAACCTGGCATCTGGTAAAGGATGTGCCCAAGGTGCTGGGCTTTATCGGCGGTACCAGTGACAAGCCGGCCCCCATCACCGATGCCGAGGCGGATGCGATTCTGCAGCGTGTGCAGGAAGGTGTGGAAAAGCCGCGCCCCAAGGTGCTGTTCGAAGTGGGCGAAGTGGTGCGCGTTATCGATGGCCCTTTCAACGACTTCAATGGCGTGGTGGAAGAAGTCAATTACGAAAAGAACCGCCTGCGCGTGGCGGTAATGATCTTCGGGCGTTCCACGCCGGTGGATCTGGAATTCGGTCAGGTGGAAAAGGCCTGATTGCAACTTCCGCAGCGGCCTTGCCGGCCGGCTGGGATATAGGGGAGCC
>CBDUNQ010000491.1:0-2369 GCA_965368625.1 uncultured Gammaproteobacteria bacterium | reverse complement strand
CCCGCACCCTGATGATGTCCACCAACAACATCCTTTCGCCGGCCAACGGTGAACCCATTATCGTGCCTTCCCAGGACGTGGTGCTGGGTCTCTACTACATGACCCGCGAGCGCGTGAACGGCAAGGGCGAAGGCATGATGTTTGCGGACGTCAAAGAAGTGCACCGTGCCTATCAGTCCGGGGTGGTGGAATTGCAATCACGCATCAAGGTGCGCCTGCGCAACACCGATCTGGATGAAGAAGGCAATGTGGTGGAAGAAACCAAGGTCTGGGAAACCACGGCCGGACGTGCGCTGCTGTCGGAATTATTGCCCGACGGCATGTCTTTCGACCTGGTGAACCGCAACATGGGCAAGAAGGCCATCTCCAACGTGATCAACGTGTGCTATCGCACCGTGGGTCTGAAGGAAACCGTAATCTTTGCTGACCAGCTCATGTATACCGGTTTCGCCTATGCCACCCGTGCCGCCGTTTCCTTCTGTGCCAACGATATGGTGATTCCGGAGCAGAAGTCGGACATCCTGGCGGCGGCGGAAGAGGAAGTGAAGGAAATCCAGAACCAGTATACCTCTGGTCTGGTGACCTATGGCGAACGCTACAACAAAGTAGTGGATATCTGGTCGCGTACCAATGACCAGGTGGCCAAGGCCATGATGGATAAACTGGGTAAGGAAGAAGTGACGGACCGTGAAGGTAAGAAGGTCAAGCAGGATTCCTTCAACTCGGTCTATATGATGGCGGACTCCGGTGCCCGTGGTAGTGCGGCGCAGATTCGCCAGCTGGCCGGGATGCGTGGCCTGATGGCCAAGCCCGATGGCTCGATCATTGAAACCCCCATCACGGCGAATTTCCGCGAAGGTCTGGACGTACTGCAATACTTCATCTCTACCCACGGTGCTCGTAAGGGTCTGGCCGATACGGCGCTGAAGACCGCCAACTCCGGGTACCTTACCCGTCGTCTGGTGGACGTGGCCCAGGATATGGTGGTTACCGATGAGGATTGTGGCACCGGTCAAGGCCTGGTCATGAAGCCGGTCGTGGAAGGCGGCGATGTGGTGGAGCCCCTGCGTGAGCGGGTGCTTGGCCGGGTGGTGGCTCAGGATGTGGTGAAGCCCGGCAGTGATGAAATTGCCGTGGAAGCCGGTACCCTGCTGGATGAAAAATGGGTGGATCGCCTGGAACGCATGGGGGTGGATGAAATCATCGTGCGTTCCGCTATCACCTGTGAAAATGCCTTTGGGGTCTGTGCCGCCTGTTATGGCCGCGATCTGGCGCGTGGTCATCGCGTGGGCAGTGGTGAAGCGGTGGGCGTAATCGCCGCCCAGTCCATCGGTGAGCCGGGAACCCAGCTCACCATGCGTACCTTCCACATTGGTGGGGCCGCCAGTCGTGCCGCCACCGTCAACAGTGTGGATGTGAAGGCCAATGGCTCCATCAAATTGCACAACATCAAAACGGTTACCGACAAAAACGGCAACCTGGTGGCCGTATCCCGTTCCGGTGAAATCGGCATTATTGATGAATTCGGTCGGGAACGTGAACGCTATAAAGTGCCCTATGGTGCGGTAATCACCGCGGCGGAAGGTGCTCAGGTCAATGCCGGGCAAACCATTGCCAACTGGGATCCCCATACCCATCCCATTGTTACGGAAGTGGAAGGTACGGTCCGCTTCAGTGATTTCGTGGAAGGGGTGACGGTACAGAGCAAGACCGATGAAATGACCGGTCTGTCCAGCCTGGAAATCACCGATCCCAAGCAGCGTGGCTCCATGGGTAAGGATTTGCGCCCCATGGTGAAACTGGTGGATCAAAAGGGCGAAGAACTGAAAATCGCCGGTACCGAGATCCCGGCCCACTACTTCCTGCCGGCAGGGGCCATTGTGGCCCTCAGCGATGGCGCCAAGGTAAGTGTTGGGGATGTGGTGGCGCGTATCCCGCAGGAATCCTCCAAGACCCGTGATATCACCGGGGGTCTGCCACGGGTGGCCGACCTGTTTGAAGCTCGCAAGCCTAAAGACCCTGCAATTCTTGCGGAAATCTCCGGTACCGTCAGTTTCGGCAAGGAAACCAAGGGTAAGCAGCGCCTGGTGATCACCGATGACCATGGAAACCAGTACGAAGAGTTGATTCCCAAGTGGCGTCACGTTTCCGTGTTTGAAGGTGAGCATGTGGCCAAGGGTGAAACCATTGTGGATGGCGAGCTCAATGCCCACGATATCCTGCGCCTGCTGGGTACCGCAGCCATGGCCGATTACCTGGTGAAGGAAATCCAGGACGTGTACCGCCTGCAGGGTGTGAAAATCAACGACAAGCACATTGAGGTGGTGATTCGCCAGATGTTGCGTAAGGTGGAAATCAGCGATCCGGGT
>CBDUNQ010000490.1:0-2372 GCA_965368625.1 uncultured Gammaproteobacteria bacterium | reverse complement strand
ATCCGATGCGGCGAAGTAGAATGTGTCACCGATAATGACAAAATCTCCCTGAAGATCTAAATCATCGCGCGTAATCTGAATGGTTCCAGTAGCGGTTCCATCCGATTTGTAAAGTCGGTGCGTGCGCCCTTCTCTGGCGATAAAATAGAGATTATTGTTATGTACTTTCGGGTGCGCTGTTAGGTGGCTGATTTTCCCTTGACCAATGTCGGCCAGCAACTGGGTGCCCGCCTCAGTGCCATCACTACTCCAGAATGCGGTTCCAATGGTGTCGCTGTAGGCGATGAAAAGAAGCTGTTCCCTGAAGAGTGTGAAGTTGCCGGGGTAGCTGCTATTACTTCCAGGCCGAATATCGGCCACCTGCCAGGCACTTGTTCCATTGGTGGCCCAGAGCTCACGTCCGGTGTCTGGTGTCGTGGCGCTGAAATAGGTGATGTCGTTAACGTGGAAGACGGAAGCCGGATCACTATGTCCCAAATCGGGAATCAGGTTGGCCAATTCATGGGTGCCTGCGAGGGTTCCATCACTTAGCCAGGGCTCGTATCCCGAGTGCCCCGTGTCTGCGCTGAAATAAAGGTGGTTTCCGACTGCCCGAAGGCTTACCGGAAAATTCTCAGTATCACCATAAGTCATATAAGTCAGCTGAACTGTACCCGGTGGGGTACCATCGCTTTTCCACAGCTGCCGGCCATGGGCTTCCGTATAGGCAACAAAAAAGAGGGTATTGCCCAGTGCCGTCAATGATTGTGGGTGGCTGCTGAGTCCTCCAGGATTGATGTCTGAAACTATTTGCGTTCCCGCCCTGGTGCCATCGCTTTTCCAGAGCTCATAGCCAGTAGCGCCATCGTTGGTGGTGAAAAGCAGTATGTTACCCACAGCCGTCAGGTTGGTGATGTTTTTATAGTAGCCACCGCCACTTCCTGCGTAAAAATTTGCCACTTGAACCGTCCCCGGAGCGGTCCCATTACTTCTCCATAGGCTGGTTCCTGTGCTTCCATCTTCCGCTGTGAAGTAAAGAATATCATCAACTACGGTCAGGTTTTCCGGTTTGCTGTGACCGGCTCCTGGATTGATATCCGTGAGACGATACGTTCCTGACGCAGTACCATTGCTGCGCCAGAGCTCAACTCCCTTCCATGGGTTGTAGGCGCTGAAATATACCTGGTTACCCAGCGTGGTTATGTTTATGGGTCCACTGCCCTCAGTGCCTGGATTGATGTCTTTCACCAGCACGGTGCCAGCTACTGTGCCATCGGTTTTCCATAGCTCCCGTCCAGTAAGGCCATTTGTTGCCCCAAAAAACAATTGATTATCCATGACTGTGAAGTTCGTCGGGAGACTACTTTCAGTTCCTGGGTAAATATCCACTACTTGTACCGTACCTGCCGGCGTTCCATCACTTCTCCAGAGCTCAGAGCCGCTGCTCTTCGTGTGTGCGCTGAAATAAAGGGAGCCTTCCAACACGGCAAAAGATGAATTTATGTAATCGAAGTTACTGTCGTCTGCGATTCGGACTGTGCCCTCCTGCGTGCCGTCGCTTTTCCACAATTCACGGCCATATGCGCCTGAGCCGATGGTAAAGAACAGGATATTTCCTGCGGAAATCAGGTTTTTGGGCTCTGCACCTTCGATCCCGCCAGGTGTGGTGAGCAGCCATATTTCAGATCCATTGCCTGCCCAAAGAGATCTGCCGTCATAGGGTGTGTCTGCAGTAAAGTAAACCAGGTCACCTGCGGCTGTGAAATGATCCGGATTGGAGCCCTGTGGAATAGGGTGTGTGGCGATGTCTGCAACCAACTCGGGATTGGCCTGCACGCTGCGAGGGTTTGCTATAAAGATGGAGAGCGCGGCGAGTATTGCAACAGGCAGTACGAATACTTGCTGTGTGTATATAAACATGAGATGTCCCCAGGGTGATGTTTTTCATCCGTTTAATTTTTTTGTTTACTACTAATGTTGTATGCGATCAGTTCGTTGAGCGAGTTTGCTTGTTTTATTTGATATCAAGTCAATATGAACTAATGCATTACTTTATCTGTAAGCTTGCTGCGGGTCTTGGAAAAAGTCAATGTTTCTCAGTCAGGCTTCTCCGCTCAATGAAGCCAATTGATCCGCCTGGTGCTCACTGATCAAAGGTTGTATCACCAGGTCCAGATTGCCGGCCATGATGTCATCGAGTTTATAGAGGGTGAGGTTGATGCGGTGATCCGTCATGCGCCCCTGGGGAAAGTTATAGGTGCGAATGCGGTCGGAGCGATCCCCGGTGCCCACCAGGTTGCGGCGGGTTTCCGTTTGTTCCTTTTGCCGTTTGTCTTCTTCTGCGGTTTGCAAACGAGCGGCCAGCAGGGACAGGGCGCGGGCGCGGTTTTTAT
>CBDUNQ010000489.1:0-2392 GCA_965368625.1 uncultured Gammaproteobacteria bacterium | reverse complement strand
GGTCCTTCCGCAGGCAGCGTTTCCATCACCCGGGCTTCACTGCCTTCTGGTTCAGCCGGTTGCTGAAAGCCATACCACCACCACAGGGGTACCGCACCCACTACGATGAGTAACATGGCCACGATGGGCATGGGTACCCGTATCGGGGAGGATGAAGCCAGTACGGTAGGCTCTTCGATAGAAGCCGCTTTGCGGGAAGCCTCAAGTATTTCATGGTCGAGGCCAGCCGCCGGGCTCTCCTTGGGTGCTTGCTGGTACCAGGCAGCCAATTGTCGATCGTGATCTTCCGGCAGGCGCGTCACATTACTGGGGAAGTCATTGGTCTCCATAAGCCCCCCGCATTCCGCGCCGCAACCATTGGGAAGCATAGCGCAGCCGGTTCTTAGCGGTTTCCGGTTTTTCAGAAATCACGCGCGCCAGCTCCGCCATGGACAGGCCCACCTCTTCATGAAGGAGGAAGGCTTCGCGCTGTGCTTCCGGCAATTCTGCGATCAGTTCCAGTAAACGCGTCACCTGTTGCTGCGTCGCCGCCACCCCGTCTGCAGGTTCATGCCACTCAGCAGCCCCATGAGATTCCATGATTTCTGCAGGGTCGGCCTCATAAGAAAGCGGCAAGCCGGCCGTTCGATGACGGTAGTGATCCAGGAGCACATTGTGGGCCAGATGAAACAGGTAGATCCTGAAGAGCGCCTGCGCCTGATAGCGCTTATGGGCGCGGATCACGCGCATCCAGACATCCGTATAAAGTGTTTCCGCCAGGGCCTGCTCGCCACATTGTCGCAACAGGTAGCGATACAAGGGCCCACGATAGCGCTCATACAGGGCGGCAAACCCCGAGGCATCGCCACTGCGATACGCCAGCATGAGCTCTTCATCGACGGTTTCATCATCCATTACCGATCAAGCATATAGAAAGCCGGGACAATAGAAAACACCAGGGCATACCCTGCCGGAAATGACCGGGTAAGCCGGGCCTAGCGGCCCGCTTCATTATCCGGCGGCGATTTCCTCAGCCTTGTCCGAATCACAGCCCATACTCTCCCCATACGACCACCCCATTGATGACTCGCCAAACCAGAGAGTATCAACAAGGTGCCCGTCAATACCTGCCAACTGAGCACTTCACCGTTCAACAAGGCTCCCAGCATGAGGGCAAGCACCGGGGTAACCAGAGTAATCAGCGCCACCTTGCCGGCAGCCATATGGCGCAACAGATAGTAGAAAAACATAAACCCCAGCACCGAACCACAAAGGGCCAGGTAGGTTATGGAGGCAATGGCGCGTGATGACAACTGCGCAGGCCATTGACCATCCAGTAGCCACCAGCAAAGCAGATAGGCCGGAGCGGCCATCAGCAAACCACCGCTGGTCACTGCCATGGCGGAAAGATCTGCACCCACCCGCTTCACCAGTACGGCACTCATGGAATGAAGAATCACCGAAGCCAGCACGGCCAGCACACCCCATAAAGCATGGGCTCCAGAGTGACGGCTGTTACCGAAAATCACCACCAAACCCGCCAGGCCCAACAACAGACCCAGGCCTTTTGCCGGGGTAAAACCCTCTTCACCCAGTAACAACAAGGCAAAAGCACCGGTGAATATGGGTGTAAGCCCGAACAACACCGATATCCAGCCGGAAGGAATGAATTGCGACCCCCAGTAGACACACAACATGGCCCCGAAGATTCCCATGCCGGCAGCCACATAGGCACGCAAGGCCGCGGCATGCAGCGGTAATGAAACCCGAGCTACCAGCAACAACAGCAGGCAAAAAACCGCACCAGCCACCATTCTTGCGGTAACGCCGAACAGGTAACCTCCGCCTTCACCACTCCACTGTATGGCCAGTGGTGTGGTGGACCAGATCAGGATCACGGCCATGTAGATCGCTGGTATGTACATTACTAACCCCCAAAAACAAAAAAGGCCACAGATGGTGAATCTGTGGCCTTGGAATTACTGCTGAGTGATCGCTGACTAGTTACTGCTCACTTACACTCCCGGCCACAACGAAATGCCATGCGATGCCATAGGCATACACGGATAACCGCGTTGGTGGCTTGTTTGGAAGAAATATTCATCATGACTTGGAGTCTGCCTTTGTTGTTTGCATACTGTCAAGGGGAAATTACCACCATGGTGACAACAGATGTATCAGATTGAACTGGACGACATAAGCGAACAACCCGTGTCACACAATCCGCAATTACGTAAACGCGTACTTCTGGAGCACACAGCCATACCCGGCCTCAATCAATTTGCCATCGCCCGTTTCCCTCCGGGGGAATGCGCCCCGGCTCACCAGCACACCGACCTGTTTGAAGTATTTCTGATACTGGCCGGCAGCGGGCACATGAAGGTGGATCACACGGAAATTCCCTTGCAGGAAG
>CBDUNQ010000488.1:0-2415 GCA_965368625.1 uncultured Gammaproteobacteria bacterium | reverse complement strand
CGCGACGATTCAATTGACGACCCGCTTCAGTGTCGTTACTGGCGCGGGGCGCACGCTCGCCCATACCTTCCGTACTGAGCCGCTGCCAGGGTATGCCACGGGTGGAAAGGTATTGCGCTACACTTTCCGCGCGCTGCTCCGATAGACGCTGGTTTACCGCATCGCTACCGATGCTGTCCGTATGACCAATGACATGCACCACGGTACGATCATATTTGCCCAGCAGGGTGGCCACCTTATCCAGCGTGGGGATAAAGGCCGGCTTGAGGGCGGATTTACCGAAGTCAAAAGACACTTCACTGGATACATCGATTTTCAGGCTTTCATCTTTCAGGCGCTGGATTTCCAGGTCGTTACGACGCTGCTCTTCCATCAGTGCGGCATTGAAGTCACGCTCCTGGTTATCCATATAATTTCCCACTGCCGCACCGGCCAGCGCACCGGCGGCAGCCCCCCAATAACGACCACGATCGTCATGCACTTGATGACCCAGGACCGCACCGGCTACGGCACCGATAGCGGCTCCGGTTTTTGCACGCCGGTTGGGATCATCTGCGGCACACCCCGCAATGGCAACAGCTACCGCTACAAATACAGGTAAACGCTTATTCATCATTGTCATCACTCCTTGTTTTTTCCTCGCCCACGACGCGGACCGCGCCGACTGGATTTTTTACGACTACGGGTTTTCGGTTTTTCCACGGCTTCCTCTTTTTGTGCAAGATCAAAATCGATCTTGCGCTCATCAAGATCCACCCGTACCACCTGCACCTGCACCGGGTCGCCCAGGCGATACATCTTGTTGGTGCGCTCTCCCAGCAACCGATGATGCGCCGGATCAAAGTGATAATAATCATTTTTCAGGGAAGTAACATGCACCAGACCTTCAACAAAGATTTCCCGTAATTCGACAAAAATCCCAAACGAGGTAACGCTGGTGATGACTCCTTCGAATTGCTCTCCCACCTTATCGAGCATGTATTCACATTTCAGCCAGTCCACGGCATCACGCGTGGCTTCATCGGCACGCCGCTCGGTCACAGAACAACTTTCCCCGAGGCTGAGCATGGCATCGTGGGTATAGGCGAAGTCCTTCGCCTTGCTGCCCGTCATGCGCTGCACCGCACGCTTCACCAGGCTCTTGGTTTTCTTGCCCTGCAACACATGCCGGATACCACGATGCACCAGCAGATCCGGGTAGCGACGGATGGGTGAAGTGAAATGTAAATATTGCTCGTGCGCCAAACCGAAATGACCATGATTATCGGGGCTGTATTTAGCCTGTGACAGGGAGCGCAGCATCACCGTTTGAATCAGGTGGGCATCGGGTCGATCGCCAATACTCGAAAGCAAGCGCGCATAATCCTTGGCTTCCGGCTTATCTCCCCCCTTGAGGGAAAGACCCAGTTCACCGAGGAATTCACGCAGATTAGCGATCTTTTCCTCCTTTGGCCCTTCATGAACCCGGTACAGGGTGGGAATCTTGTTGCGTGCCAGAAACCGTGCCGTGGCGACATTGGCTGCAATCATGCACTCTTCGATGATCTTGTGTGCGTCATTGCGTGCCACTGGCACGATGCGGTCGATTTTACGATCCTTGCCAAAGACAATTCGTGTTTCCGTGGTTTCAAAATCAATGGCACCACGCTGCTCCCGCACCTTGCGTAGACGTTGATACAAGCCCATGAGATTGTCCAGATGAGGCACCAGTTCGGCATACTGCGCGCGCAGCTTTTCATCACCATCCACCACCATGGCCGCCACCTGGTCATAGGTAAAACGCGCATGGGAGCACATCACCGCTTCATGGAAGCTGGAACGGGCTATTTTGCCTTCATCGTTGATGTACATTTCGCACACCATGCACAAACGGTCCACCTTGGGATTCAGGGAACATAAGCCGTTGGACAAACCCTCGGGCAACATGGGAATGACCCGCTCGGGAAAATACACGGAGTTACCCCGCGCCTGTGCTTCCTGATCCAGCGCTGTCCCCGGCTGCACATAGTGTGATACATCGGCAATGGCTACCAGCAAGCGCCAACCCTTGGGTTTACGCTCACAGTACACCGCATCATCAAAATCCCGGGAATCGGCGCCATCAATGGTCACCAATGGCGTGTCACGCAAATCCAGGCGGCCTTTTTTGGCGGCTTCCGGCACCTCTTCACCAAAGGCGCGCATTTCCTTGTCCACCGCCGCCGGCCAGTGCAGGGGCAACTCATGGCTGCGTATGGCTACATCGATTTCCATACCCGGCGCCATGTGATCACCGATCACTTCGATGATTTTACCTACCGGTGGCCGCCGCCGGCTGGGTTGTTCTACCAGCTCCACGGTAACGAATTGCCCCGGCTTTGCCTTGGCACGCCATTCATCGGGAATGGAAATTTCCACCGGCAGACGCTTACTGTC
>CBDUNQ010000487.1:0-2415 GCA_965368625.1 uncultured Gammaproteobacteria bacterium | reverse complement strand
TAACCATACTGGACCTGGGGACCATCCCCGGTATGGGCACAGAAACAGGTAGCCGCCGGATGACTGCAGTTTACGGCGATGAGAAACAGTGATTGGCGGCGCTGGCTATACTGGGGGTCTTCCCTGCCGTCATCAAGAAAATGTTGATCCATAAGTCGCAGTGCCGCCAGATCACAGGCGCGCACACCAAGCACCGCGGTGGCTTCCACATCCGGCGCCACCGCGCGAAAACGCAGCTTTCCCTGGTCATCGCGTTGCACTTGCCACAGGGTTTCCTGTGGCGCGAAAACCAGGGGTTTCAGCGTCTGTGGCCCATGGGCCCAGGCAAAGGCGCGCGTACTCTTTTGCGAGCGCAAACGATAGGCACCCGCCTGTTGTTCCTCGCCCACCCCCCAGGGCAATTCCGCCGCCGTGCCCAGGGGCCCCATAACGATGGCATCGTCCTGTACCGCAGGCCCCCAGACCGCATATCCCTGAAACCGTAACAGGGACAGCAGCCGGTCCAGTTGAGAATGTGCAAGAAATCCGCCTTCCATGCTTTCCCCCATAGTCCTCTGCCTCAAGCCTAGCCTTCGCCCATGGGACTCAACATTGACGGCCATCAATCAAACCGCAGGCACTGCACTTGTACCGGCAACTTGGGGTTGGGTACACTTCGGGTCCGCAGTGCTCGCCCGGCGATGACTGTTGACAACCCATTACACCCAAGGCGGATGCAGCGGCCCTGCGCCATTGGTTTGGCAATTGCGAACCCGATGGACTGGCAAACCCACCATGACCATAGTAGAAAATGCACAGCCGGAACTGTCCGGACACTCGGCACCACCCTGGCTGGCCGCGGAACAGCTCAGCTGTGAGCGCGGTAACCGCCAATTGTTCGAGCACCTGAATTTTCAACTGTTACCCGGTCAGGTGCTACAGGTGGAAGGGGCCAATGGCAGCGGCAAAACCAGCTTGCTGCGCATGCTCTGCGGCCTGGCACTGCCCGCCAGTGGCCAACTCCTCTGGCAGGGGGAACCACTGCAGGAAAACCGCGCCGAATACCTGACCGAAGTGGCCTATGTGGGGCATAACCAGGGAATCAAAGGGGATTTAACCGCCCTGGAAAATCTACAGATGCTGGCCGCCCTGGGCAGTCGGCGCAATGGCATGGACCCACGGGAAGCCCTGCAGCGACTGGGAATGGAGGGCTACGGACACACCTATTGTCAACGCATGTCCGCCGGACAGCGGCGCCGTGTAGCCCTGGCGGGCCTGTTGATTACCCGGGCAAAGCTGTGGCTTCTGGATGAACCCTTCACCGCCATCGACCGCCAGGGTATACGATCGGTAACCCGGTTGCTCATCGAACATGTGGCAGCGGGCGGCATCCTTGCCATGACGACGCACCATGAGGTGTCCTTTCAGGACCACCCCGTGATTCACTTACAGCTCGGCCCATGAATCCACCTTCCCACAACAGTGCACTGCATGCTTTTTCCGCACTTCTCAGGCGGGATCTCACCATTGCCTATCGCAATCGCAGCGAACTGGTGAATCCCCTGCTGTTTTTCGTCATCGTGTTGAGCCTGTTTCCCATGGCCATCAGCCCCGAAGGCAGTGTATTGAAAATGCTGGCACCGGGAGCCATCTGGGTGGCCGCCCTGCTCGCCACCCTGCTCTCTCTGGATGCCCTGTTCCGCTCCGACTTTGATGATGGCACCCTGGAACAAATGCTGATCAGTGCCCACCCCCTGTCACTGCTGGTGCTGGCCAAGGTGTGCGCCCACTGGCTCATCACCGGCTTGCCCTTGCTACTGATTGCGCCGTTGCTGGGGGTGTTTTTTCAAATGCCTGTGGATGCCCTGCTGGCCCTGTGCGCCACCTTACTGCTGGGCACCCCGGTATTGAGCCTCATCGGCTCCATTGGCATTGCCCTCACGGTGGGTCTGAAACGGGGCGGTGTACTGCTCTCCTTGCTCATATTGCCCCTGTATATCCCCGTGTTAATCTTTGGAGCCCATGCCGTGGACAGTGCCAGTGCCGGCCTGCCCATTGAGGGCCAATTGATGTTCATGGCGGCCATGCTGGCACTGGCACTGACCCTGGCCCCCCTGGCAGCCGCCGCCGCACTGCGAATCAGCCTCAGCTAGGCATTCTGTGGCACAATGGCAGATTGAGGTCGGGGCCGATGTGGCTGGCCAGAAATCAATGAGATAGGTTACTCCCACCATGTGGACATGGTTTCATAAACTCGGATCACCGAAACATTTTTACCGCATCAGCGGGTATTTTTTGCCCTGGTTTGGCGCCGGCAGCCTGCTGCTGTTGCTGGCCGGTCTGTATCTGGGCCTGTACAAGGCCCCCCCCGATTATCAGCAGGGGGAAAGCTATCGCATTATCTTTGTCCATGTACCGGCCGCCTGGCTCTCCATG
>CBDUNQ010000486.1:0-2423 GCA_965368625.1 uncultured Gammaproteobacteria bacterium | reverse complement strand
TCAGTGGCAACAACAAGCCACCCAGCAGTAAACCCACGATGACCAGCACCACGGCGATTTCCACCAGGGTAAACCCCTGCATGGCAATACCGGATTTAGCGGGGCGATAGTTGAAAAGTGAATTGCCTGTGCGGGTCACGGCAATGCAGGGTCGTGTCATCCTGATCTCCTTGCTTATCATTGTTTTGTCATGCATATCCTTAACTATCATCGCCATCTCATTATTATGCTAGGGGGGTAGGCCGCCAATGGCATCATTCACCTCATCCCGTAATGTCTGACGATCAATCCACAGTACAATATCATCAAATGGACCGCCATTACTGGAAGGATTGAGATCCATGGGACGGCGAATGCCCCGGTCGCTTGTGGTGAGGTTGCTGATTTCATCCTGGTGGCTTGCCGGGGGATTCACCACCGCATTGCCGTTATGGTCCCGGCTGCCAAAGCCATTGATACCGTGAGACAACACAATGGCCACCAGGTTGCTCGATTGGGTGATCAGTGCCCCACTGGAATTCCTTGTTTGACCGATCATGTCCCCCGCCTGGGTATAGCTGCATCCCACGGCGAAATCCGGATCCACCAGATAGCGCAGCCGATGACTCCAGGGGTCTTGCTCGCCGATATTCAGTGTCTGCCAGGGCAGGTAGCCGGCACGGGTGGCGAGGCTGCAGCTGGCCGGGGCAATACCACTTAGCGGGTTCAGGCTGGGGCAGGGAAGGCATCCACCATTGAGTTGGGCATGGCCAATGAGTGCAGAGCGGATCCGGCCCAACTCTGTCTGTGCTCGGCTGGCATCGGGCAGGGCGGAGCGCTTTTCATTGAGTTTGCTGAGAAGAAAGGAGGCAGAGCCCAGTATCATGACCAGCATCATGATCAATAGGGCGGCACCGCGCTGTGATTCCGCTGTGCCGGGGGAGTCATGACGGATAGCCACATGCCACATCTTATTCGCCAGCGGGTTCCGGTGTGGTGGCACTCTGTTGTTCACGCTGATACAGCTCGAATACCGTGCCGCTGCTCCGGTTTACCCCCTGCCCGGGCTTGAGAACCGGTGTGTGATCCATGCCGGGCCAATGCAGGCGTGCACTGCCATCATGGCGCAGGCTGAGTTCGCTATCCGGTGTATCGGGGGTTACCGTACGGCCATTGAGCCAGGCAAGCCTGCGCCCGTCACTCCCGGTAAGCAAGCCATTGAAAATCAGCTGGTCCACCCGTTCCACCTGCTGCGCTTGTTGCCGCTGATCATCCACCATGGGCTGTTTTCCCGCGCGAATATCATCAATGCGTTGTCGTTCTGCGGGGCTGCTGAACAGGCGACCGAGATTATCCGCCTGTGCGTGAAGGCTGAAACTGAAAATGGATATCCACAGAAAGAATGCCTTCATAGGAATTCCTCCCCGGTACTGATTTGCGGCTCATCCAGACTGAACCAGCGTAATATGCACTGTGCCCTGAGATTGGCATCGGAAGGATGAAACCGGGGGCTGTCAGAAATGCTTACCAGCTCACAGGCACGCAATTGAAACAGGCCGCCACGCCGGCCCTCAAGTATATCGAGGAAGCTTACCAGATCCCCTTCGTGACGTAATTGCAGATCCAGCTTCATGGTGCTTGCAAATAATTGAAGGTTTTCCGAACGAGGCCCGGAATGCACAGCCTGCCGGCTTTCAAGTTGATATTTTATACTGACCAGGTCGGCGCGCTGGGCGATATTGCGTACATCCTCGATCCATTCCAGTCTCGGCTCCTTTCCGACAAATCCCTGTGATCGCAAATGGTCATAGCGGTCTTTTTCGGTAAGGAGAATCCGCTCTGCTTCCATGGTCTGGCGATATTCATGCAGGGTGCTACGCAGGAATTGTTCAGATTCCTGGCGCATGACATCGGCCCGGGAGTGAAAAAGGCTGGCGGCGACAATACCCATCAGAGCAATAAGCAGTAATATGGCGCAACGGTGAATCGGTTTACGCAACTCCTCGTAGACTTGCTTAAAGGCTGGCATGAACACCTCCAGACGGCCTCGTGTTCGCCTGGGAGAAAGGCGCATTATGTAGCACGATACGCAATGTGAAGAGGGCGTCAGTGCGTGAACTGTCACCGCCGATGCCGCCACTCAGTTGCGCAGTGGAGGACGTATTCAGTGGCAGCTCCAGTGCATCCGCCTGCATTACCATGGGGTGTTTTGAAAGTTCAGACAGTAACTGCATTATTCGTTTATGAGCCCGGGTGAAATTCCCGTCAAATGGTTGTACCTGACCGCGTATCAAGCCAATCTGATACAGCTCATGCCGGGATTCGGAGTCTGCTGAGTCCGTATCCTGCTCTATGGGGTTGCCATCCTCATCGTAAAAAATTTCCGCCGGCTGCGCTTTCTCTTCCGATTCATTTTCGGAATAGGCTGTGGCATTTATGTTTTC
>CBDUNQ010000485.1:0-2425 GCA_965368625.1 uncultured Gammaproteobacteria bacterium | reverse complement strand
GCCAGCATCAGTTTTCTGGCCAATAGCAAATATCGGCGCTACCTGCAGGATACCCGCGCCAGTGCCGTGGTGCTTGGTGCGGAAGATGCCGCCGCCTGTCCGGTAGCGGCACTCATCAGTTCTAACCCCTATGCCACCTATGCGCGAGTGGCTTCTCTGCTGTATCCCATGCCTGTGCCACAACAGGGTATTCATCCCAGTGCCAGTGTGGATCCATCGGCCCAGGTAGCGCCGGATGCCTGGATCGGGCCTCAGACCGTAGTAGAGAAAGATGCCATTATTGGCACTGGCGTACAGATCGGCCCTGCCTGTGTGATTGGTGCCGGTGTGGAAATCGGTGCCCACAGTACTCTCCATGCCCGGGTCACTCTTTGTCATCAGGTACGCATCGGGCAACGGGTGTTATTACATCCCGGGGTGGTTATCGGCAGTGACGGGTTTGGCATCGCCAATGATCAAGGCCGCTGGCTCAAGGTACCCCAGGTGGGGAGCGTGGTACTTGGCGATGATGTTGAAATCGGTGCCAATACCAGCATCGATCGTGGAGCCGTGGAGGATACGATACTGGAAGAGGGCGTGAAGCTGGATAACCAGATTCAAGTGGGTCACAACGTTCATATCGGTGCTCATACGGCCATTGCCGGTTGTGTGGGTATCGCCGGCAGTGCCCGGATCGGTCGGCACTGTGCCATTGGAGGTGGGGCTGGAATTCTGGGGCACCTGGAAATCGCCGATCATGTGCAGATCACGGCCATGTCCCTGGTAACCAAATCCATTCCCGAGGCTGGCGTCTTTTCCTCTGGATTGCCGGCCCAGCCCACACCGGTATGGCATCGGATCACCGCTCGCTTACGTCAACTCGATGCGTTTTCCCGCCGCTTGCGTATCCTGGAGCACGATCATCATGGGAAAAAATAGGGACTTGATTTCCCCTCTATCGATCCAAATGGCCAGAAGGGGGGCCGGTAGTACAGTAAACCATGGCTTTTCGTGTAATAATTATCGATTCAGTGTCCACCTGCACTTGCCGGAGCAGGTGTTGAGGCGTCAAGGCAGGGTACCATTCCGGTATGATCCGGTGACCCGTTAGGGATCAGCCGTCAGGATCCATGCCTGAACGCAAAGATAATATACCAATGATCAACTGGGTAGCACAGGAACAATGACTTCATCCTCCATGGATATACATGAAATACTTACCCACCTGCCGCACCGCTATCCCTTTTTACTGGTGGACAGGGTGGTGTCTTTTGAAGCGGGTAAATCACTGATTGCTTATAAAAATGTAAGCTACAACGAACCTTTTTTTCTGGGGCACTTCCCGCAGAAGCCGGTGATGCCCGGCGTGCTCATCATGGAGGCCCTGGCGCAAGCTACCGGGCTTCTCGCATTCCGTAGCAGTGAAGCGCCACAGGGTGAGCGTAATACCCTGTATTATCTGGTTGGCATGGATAAAGCGCGCTTCAAAAAGCCGGTGGAGCCCGGCGATCAACTGTACCTGGAAGTGGATCTGTTGCGTACCAAGCGCGGAATCTGGGTGTTCGATACCCGCGCCAAAGTGGATGGAAAAGTCGTTGCCAGTGCGGAAATCATGTGTACCGAGAGGGAAATTGAGTCTTGATTGATTCACATGCCATTGTCAGTCCTGCTGCACGCATTGCCAAGGGAGTGATTGTCGGTCCATTTTCGGTTATCGGGCCGGATGTGGAAATTGAAGAGGGGTGTACCATCGGTCCCCATGTGGTGATTCGTGGTCCCACTACCATTGGAAAGGAAAACCGCATTTTTCAATTTGCTTCCATTGGCGATGCCCCTCAGGATAAAAAATACGATAACGAACCCACACGGCTCGAGATCGGTGATCGCAATGTGATTCGTGAAGGCTGTACCATCAATCGCGGCACGGTACAGGATCAGGGCGTTACCCGCATCGGCAATGACAACTGGATCATGGCCTATGTGCATATCGCCCATGATTGCCAATTGGGAAGCAACACCATCCTTGCCAATAATGCTTCTCTTGCCGGCCATGTGCGGGTGGAAGATTACGCCATTCTGGGGGGGTTTACCCTGGTGCATCAATTCTGCGCCATTGGTGCCCATGCCTTTACCGGCATGGAGAGTGCCATCGCCAAGGATGTGCCACCCTATGTAATGGTCTCGGGAAGCCCCGCACACCCCCATGGACTGAATACGGAGGGACTCAAACGAAGAGGGTTCTCTCCTGAGGCACTGAGTGCCTTGAAGCGTGCCTATAAGCTTTTGTATCGTTCTGGATTACCTTTCGATGAAGCCAGGGCGCGTATCCATGAGCAGGAAAATAACTGCCAGGAAGTCGCGTTATTGCTGCGCTTCCTGGACCAGCAGACGCGCGGCATCATTCGCTGATTCAGATGCCGGGCCCAAAGGCATAGCACTCCATGCG
>CBDUNQ010000484.1:0-2432 GCA_965368625.1 uncultured Gammaproteobacteria bacterium | reverse complement strand
GGAACGCAAATCTTTAGAAATCATTGAAATTATTATTTTTGTGCCAATCCAGGCTCCCGGTATAAGGCCGCCGGGGCCTGGATTGGCCTGCAAGTCCCGCTTGGCCCACGCCCCGGCCAGACCGGCTTATAGGCGCGCCATCACTTCGTTGAGGCGCAACTCAATGCGTTTTTTATAGTTGAGGAAATGCACCGTCTGCAGGCTGCCGGCGGAATCACCCCCCACCAGATTGCGGGACAGGTCGATATCGGTGATATAGATGGGATAGGAGGCGCCACTGCTGCGCTTACTCACCACATGGCGCGCCACTTCTTCAAACAGTTGCTCGCCATGCTCCAGGGTGGAGAATTCCCGATCACCACAGTACATGGTAAACACCGTGCGGTTGTTTTCCAGCAGATCGCCCAACACCTGAATCCCGAAATAACTGCGCGATTGCCGGTAGGCGCTGATGTTTTGCTCATCCAGATGATAGTCCCCCAATGAATCGCGGGATATCTGGTAATACTCGATTTCAATATCGGAACTGCGCAAACCGGAATCCTGCTGCAAACCGTCACGCCGATAATGTACCGATTCCAGAAAGCGCTGAAACTGGGTGAGCAGGGTAAGGCCATCATGAAAGGCCACTTTCTGCATGAATAGGGAACCCTTTTCATCGAGTATGTACACTTGGGCGCGCGCCCCCTGTACCTGATAAAAAACCTGTACGCTGGCGGGCCGGTTCACCGAATACAACAATGGCAAGGGCGTATCACTCAACAGATTGCCGTCCAGCCGCACCGGACTGAAGTGCTCCTGGGGTTGCGCCAGGTGATTCAGGAGCTGCGCCTGGCTGCCAAAGGCCTGGTAGCGCGGCACATCGTTTTCCACTTGCAGCACATAGAAGGATTGCCCCACCCGCAGCACATAGCGCGCTGTTTCCCGCCACTCTTCTTGATAAAAGCATCGGATTACATCCCGGAATACGTCTTCGATGCGGCGCGCGATATAGGGTCCGCGGGTAGAGGAAAAACTGGAGCAATCCACGGTAGCCGGTACCGTGTCCCCGGATATGGGGTGCCAGGCCATATAGTCACACAGACAATCCAACAACCCCGTTTCGCCGGTAAAGCGGAAGGTGAGCACTTCATGCCAACTGGTGACCACAATCTGGTCCAGGGTGATGGCCAGGCTTTCACCGGAACCGCCGAAACTCAGGGGGTCGATCCGTTCGCTGATCAATTGTTTGCCCTGTCGGGTCAAATGCCCCATGGGATCCCGAGCGAGATTCACAATGAGCGCCGAGCGCTTGGTCAGGGCCGGGCTCCCCAGGGCCTGCATATTGTTTTCCCGCAGCAAGCCACGAGGGAAACTCTGCTGCAGTACGTCAATGACACAACCCAGCTCCCAGGAACTGAGGTCGGAATCCGGCGGAAAGGCACTCACCAGGGTGCGATTGGGGTGTATCAATTGATTGAAGTAAGCCCAGGCGAGCAGGTCCAGCAAATGATGGCTGCGCTTGATGGGTTTACCTTCGGCCAGCTCCTGCTCCGTAACCATACCCTTGTACAGGCTCCAGACCTGTTGATCCTGGGTCTTCACCTGAAAGATGGCCAGGCGTTCTTCGGAAAGGTCACTGGAAATCCCCGGGTTGACGAATTCCACCTTCCCGGCCTTGCGCTCAAAGGCCACATAGAGCTTGCGACCCAGCAAGTTCATATCGGCGGGATCAATAACCATTTCATTTTCATGGGTGCGGCCGAACTGGGAAAGGGCACGATAGCTACAGGTCAATTCATCCACCAGGGTACGGCGTTCTTCTCGCACCTGTTCGATCTTCCACTGGTCGCGGCCATCCAGCGTCAGTAATTTTGTATAAGGCCAGCCCCATTCCTTCACCAGGCTGCGCATGGCTTCCCGGCGCCAGGTCATGGTAAGCGGGCGATCCTTTTCGCTCATGGGTTCATTGACCTTGATGTAAAAACAACGCCGCGCCAATTCGATGCGATCGGGTTCCTCGAGGGTTTCCAGGTATTCCTCCACCCCGCGCAGCATGAGCACGTAGGGATCCAGCTTATCCAGGCTCACGGCGCCATTCTGCACCGCCTGCTTGAAGCGCGTGCAGAGAAAATCCACGTCCGGGTAGGTGCTGGCATAGGCTTCCATGAGCAGGATCTTGAGTACCGACTTGTAGGGGGAATCCACCGCCTTATACAGTTGCCACAGGGTGGCACCGAAAAATTCGCCGGCAGGCAATTTATTCATGCCACCGAAATCCAATACATCTTCCGCTTTCACGAAACGCCGCGTGATGAGCTTATCCACATAGGCGGAGTAATTCTTTTCCTGCTCCGCCGGTACCAGCCACCAGATGGGGAAGCGCCCACACACCAGCAAGCCGGTGCGGTAAAATTCATCCAGCAACAGGGTATGCTGGGAGCTACCACTGC
>CBDUNQ010000483.1:0-2434 GCA_965368625.1 uncultured Gammaproteobacteria bacterium | reverse complement strand
GGCGCATCCAGGCGCATATCCACTTCCACACTGTACAGGCCATGATCATGGCCGGCATGGGCTAGCAGTACTTCACCGGCCCATAGCGCCGGTGTATACAGCCATAACAACCCGAGCAGTGCTGCGCGCACCTAGCGGAACAAGCCTTTGAGCTTGTCTTCCATCTGGTTCTTCAGCTTATCCTGCAGTTCCTGTTTCTTTTCTTCCACGCGCTCATTGACTTCTTCCTTGCGCCCTTCCAGCTTGGATTTCAACTCTGCTTCCAACTTGTCCTTGAGGATCTGATCCAGCATCACCTTGTAGGTAGGCGCCGCAAACGTGCCACCGATCTGTACCGGCACTACCAGCCCCTTGAATTCATTCATGGCCTGGGCCCCCTGCCCCACCGGGCTGCCCACGATTTTTGCCTTGATCAGGTAATCGATGGTTTCCTGGCCCAGGTCCGCACTGCCACGTCCGTTGATGCGAAAATAGGGACTGTTGGCTACCAGATCTTCATTGCGCACCACGCCATTATTGACCGTGGCGGTACCCCGGATTTCGGTAAAGGAGGTTTCCTGCAATGTGTTTTCCGCCGGTGCCGGCTGCCCCCGTAACACGGCCCGCGCTTTTTCGATCATCGCCGCCAGATCCACTCCCTTGACCTTGCCATCGGTAAAAGCAAAGGCGGCATCCCCATTGAGGGTGCGACGCATGGCTTCCGGGGTCGCGCCACTGCCCGTCAGGGTCACCCGCACATCGGCATTTCCCGTCAGGCGGTCATCACCGGTCATATCCTTGAGCAGAGGACCGGCCTGCACACCATTCACCCGCTCATTCATTGAAAACCGCGGCACCTTGCCCTGTACATTGAAGGTCATGTCCCCGCGGTATTGCCCCTGATACAACCGTGCCTCCGCCGGATTGATGCGCATCACCCCATCCTTGGCCTTTACCTGGATCAGCACATCGGTACTCTGCAGGCGGAAAGCCTTGAGCTTGGCCACCCGCAGGGAACCTGCCAAATTCAATCCGCGCAGGGTTTCCAGGGGCAATTCACTGGCTCCCGCCGCGGCCGCGGCCGTGGGGGGTACCGCTACCGCGCCTTCAGGAGGTGGCGGCGGCAGGTAACGGTCGGCATCCAACTGGTCCAGCGCCAGATCAAAACGCAGAGCGGAGGTGGCAAAGTCATCTATACCCGCCGCACCGGTAATGCGGCTGTCATCCAGGCGGATTTGAATTTCACTGAGACGCAGATTCCGGGTTCCCGCCTGATACAGCAGTTGGGCATCGGCCTTACTCAATACACTGGCATCCGCGGTATCCAGCGCCACGCCCATTTGGGTGAGCAGATCACGGGGCACAAATTCCTGTAGGGCCAGGGCACCATTGAAGCTGGCACCCTCGGACTGTATCTGTGTGCCAGCGAGATTGCCGGTCAGCTTGAGTCCCAGAGCCTGGAGCACAAACTTGGGCAGGTCCAGGGTTTGCCTGGCCAGGTCCAGGGTTACATCGGTCTGCAGTGAAGCCTTGACGGCCTTGCCTGGCAAGCCTTCCCCCTGGAGATCCGTAGTCAACTCCAGTCCGGCCACCGTCACTTGCTGCAGGGAATCGGATACCAGCACTTCCCCCTGCAGGGCGATTGCTCCGGCCAAGGCCGGTTTATTCGCCGTAACTTGCAGGGATAGCTCCAGGTCCACAGGATTGCCCGGCACAATGGCGCCCGATGACAGATTGATCTGTTCCAGATCATAGCGACTGCCCGCCTGATGGTCTTGCCACTGCACGGCGCCGTTTTCCAGGCGCACGCCACCAATCACCAGGCCTGCCAATGCCATGGAGCCCGCTTCGGCAGGGTCGGCCGGTGCCGTATCGGTACGGCCAGTCAAATCATCCCAATTACTGACCCCTTTGGCATTTTTTGCCAGCTGCAATTGCAGCCCCACCAAGACCACCGTATCCATTTCCACCTGCTTGCGCAGCAGCGGCAACAGTTTCAGACGGATCTGGACTTCATCCACTTTGGCAAAGGGCTGGTCACCGAAGCCACTGGCATTGCTCAACCGGGTCTGCCCCATCTCCATGCCCAGCCAGGGAAAAAAGGAAAGACCGATGTCCCCTTCAATCTGCAGGGTGCGTCCGGTATTGTCTTCCACCAGTTGAGCAATTTTTTCCTTGTAGTCATTGGGGTCCAGTACGAAGGGCAGGGCGATAGCGGCAACCACCACCAGGGCCACCAGGGCCAGGAGTACAATAACTACGATTCGTAATAGCTTTCCCATGTGATCCATCCCTTTACCAACCAGACACACCTCCCCCGGGGAGGTACCAGAGGGCTACCAGTATAGTGACACACCCGCCCGATGCCCACCGGGGTTTTCAGAGAAATAACAATACGCTAACAATTTCAGCCGCAAATACCGCATGGCAGCGGCCGGCCTATTTTCGGTCCAGA
>CBDUNQ010000482.1:0-2440 GCA_965368625.1 uncultured Gammaproteobacteria bacterium | reverse complement strand
GCGTAATTCAAGCAGGATACGGTGCCGCTGATGCTCATTATTGCGGTAAACCCATATGGGACCATTGATGGTAGTGGCAACAATATCAAGGTCGCCATCGTTTTCCAGATCCATATAGGTATACGCCGAAGAAAGCATGAAATCTTCCAGCCCGGAAGCATGGGTATCGTCATCGAAACGCACACCCTGACGATTTCGGAAAAAGAGATTCGTAGGTGTGGCATCATCCCGTAACCAGGTACCATTCACCACAAAGATGTCCTGCCACTCATCATTATCCAGGTCGGCCATTTTTGCATTCCAGCTCCACCCGCTGATATCCACGCCCCGCTCTACCGCTTGCTCGGAATATTCGCCATCGCCACTGGCCAGCAATAATACATTCTGGTTTTTACGCTGTGGAATCGCACGCCGCATGGCTTCCTCACTGGTTTCCACGCCAGCATCGAAAAAACGTTCACATAACATTCCGGGACGCTCAGGCTGGGCAGGAATACGGGCACAAAGGGCTTGATTCCGCTCGCGCAAAGCGGTTTTCATCACCATCATGGATTTACACATGGCCTTTTCATTCTCATCTGCCAGATTGGCACAGTACTTGATATCCGTAGGTTTGTGCCGCCCGCGGTATACGAAAAACTTGCGGATACTGATATTGGCTTCACACACAGAACGTTGTTCCGCGTTGTGGATATCCTCGCAATACCGCTCCAGCGAACGACTGGCTATCTCAGCGGCTTTACCCCCCGGCTGGGCGGAGATCTGCGCCACATAGATATCCGTAGTCAAATCATTATTGATATCTGCAGTATCCACACTCATCGTGGTTGTGGTTGTCACCGGTATCAGTCCATCCTCTGCAGTGATGGCAGTGAATCCCCCGCTACCGTCCCCCAGATAGTAGACATCCGGTTGTTCGAAATCATTGCCTACCAGCAAATCCAGTGCCTGATCCTGATTGATATCCGATAGTAATATACTGAGGGTTTCACCGGTGATTTCTTCCGCTAATGGCGCATAGTGAAATTCGCCCTGTTCATTGATCATCAGGTGATTGGTGGCATCCTTTGGTGGCACCGGCTTGGCAAAGCCATAAAACCAGTTACCCACTGCGGCATCCAGGTCACCATCGCCATCCACGTCACCGAAGGATAGCGCGTAACTGAGCATGGATTCCCGTGTATCCAGCTTGCGTAGACCGGAAAGGGGATATCTGCCGCGATCATTGAAAAGCACATGATTGCCTTGCCGATAGCTGGTGAAATACAGGTCCTGCCAGCCATCGTTATCCACATCCACCAGTGCTACCAGGAAAACATTGAATTGATCCAGGCCTTGGCCCAGGGCTTGTTCGCGAAACCCCCTGCCCTGCTCATTACGATAAATCCTTACCCCTTTCTCCGTGGCAAATACCAGATCCTGCCAGCCATCATTATTCGTATCCCCCGAAGCAATACCACGCCCGTTGTAAAACGGTGGCCAGAAATCCTCAACGCTGAAATGATTTTCCACGGTGATGCCCAGCGCCTCTCCATTCATTCGCTCATATAAAGGCAATTTGACCGGGCTTCGCTCAGCAAGCGGCTGCGTCTCCATATGCAGCGACACGGTTTGTGTATTCGGCTCCTGATTCACCTTTTCACCGGCACTGGCATCACTGACCAGCATCTCCAGCATGCGTTCCAGTTCCCATTGATGGTAGTGATGTGCCAGATAGCCACTGGCAAGCCCCAATGCCGCCACGGAAAAATACATGACCAGGGCCACTCTGCGCGACACACCAGACCAGAGAATCATGCAGGAATAAATACTGAAACTTCCCAGGGTAAACAGCAGTATCATGGCATAGAGCATGGGTAGTCCGGCGGCCAGCAAGGCACTGGCGATCACCACATCGAAAGCGATGGGCACCGGCAGAAACACACCCAATATAGCCACCAACAGCGCCCCGTAAAGACTTACGGGCACTTCGATCAGGGACTCCAGGGGAACCAGGGTAATGATTACCGCACCAAGCAAGCCCGCCAGCAGCATGAGCGGCACCGTAAGACGAACGATAAACCAGAGATTTCTGAGATACTGCAGCAATGTTTCCCGTAGTGCCTGATACCAGCTTTCATGGATCCGCTGCCTGCTTTCACCCAGGATGCAAAGCGGTGCCAGCGCCTGTGTCTCCCGCTGAAACCAGCGCCCACTCATCCAGGGGATCAGCAGCAACACCAGAAACAGGGTGAACCCCAGCTTGATCAACGCCACATAGAAGGGAAAAATGGAAAACAGCATGGTCAACACCACTACATTCATGGTGGGTGAACTCATCATGGTGGCAAGCGTGGTTTCCAGGCGGGCCCCGGCCGCATGCATACCACGGGCAATGGGTGCCGCACAATTCACACATACCCCGAGTGGGGTGCCGGTGAAAAATCCCAACAGGCTGTTG
>CBDUNQ010000481.1:0-2442 GCA_965368625.1 uncultured Gammaproteobacteria bacterium | reverse complement strand
CGATACGCTATTGAAGGCCGGTGGCAGTGTGCAGGTTCGCACCGATGTACTGTCGCTGGAGATCAGTACCCGTGGTGGTGATATCCGCAAGGCCTATCTACTCGAATACCCGGAAACCAGTGAAAAGGATGCCCCTCCTTTTCAATTGATGAATGACAGCTTGCCGAATCTGTTTGTGGCGCAATCGGGATTGCGCACCAGTAGCGGTACGGAACCCACACACCATGTGGAATACCGCGTGGAAAAAACCGACTATGAAATGGCAGCGGGCAGCAATAAATTGCGGGTACCTCTTTACTGGACCAGTCCCGAAGGCATTGAATTGGTGAAAACCCTGGTTTTCAAACGGGGCGCCTACGATATCACCGTGGAGCATCAGGTCAGGAATGGCAGCGCTGCACCCTGGAGCGGTCGCCAATACCGGCAATTGCAGCGCACCCAGGTGGCGGAAGCGGGTCAATCCAGCTTTATCTACACCTATATGGGCGGGGTAATCTACAGCGAAGCAGAAAAATACGAAAAGATCGATTTCAGTGACATGGTGGAAGCCAACCTGAGTCGCGACATCACCGGTGGCTGGGCGGCTATGATTCAACACTATTTCCTGGGTGCCTGGGTACCCGCACCGGAAATGCCAGCGCGCTACTACACCAAGGTGTTGAGTGATGCCCGCTATGTAATCGGCATGGTGGATAAAAACACCCGTACCGTGGCACCCGGTGAAACCATTACCTTCAAGAGCACCCTGTTTGCCGGACCCAAGCTACAGGACGAAATGAAGGCCGTGGCACCCGGGCTGGAACTCACCGTGGATTACGGCATGCTCACGGTATTGGCACAACCCATCTTCTGGCTGCTGAAGTGGATACACAAGGTGGTGGGCAACTGGGGCTGGGCAATTATTCTGCTCACCATGCTGATCAAGCTGGCCTTCTTCAAGCTTTCGGAAACCAGTTATAAATCCATGGCCAATATGCGCAAGCTGGCACCCCGCCTGCAAGCCCTGAAAGAACGTTATGGCGATGACAAGCAACGCTTCAATCAAGCCATGATGGAAATGTACAAAACGGAAAAGATCAATCCACTGGGTGGTTGTTTGCCGGTATTGGTACAGATTCCCGTATTCATCGCTCTCTACTGGGTGTTGCTGGAAAGTGTGGAACTGCGTCAGGCAGACTTTATTCTCTGGCTCACGGATCTTTCCGCCGCCGATCCTTATTTTGTATTGCCGGTGATCATGGGCGTCACCATGCTGATTCAGCAAAAGCTGAATCCGGCACCCCTGGATCCCATCCAGGCCAAGGTCATGATGTTGCTACCCATCGTCTTCACGGTATTCTTTGCCTTCTTCCCTTCCGGCCTGGTGCTGTACTGGGTGGTAAACAATACCCTGTCCATTGCCCAGCAATGGGTGATCACCCGTCGTATTGAAGCGGGTGGCAAATAACCGGCAACACAAACAATGCGACGTGCGGATACCCTGAGCCATGATTTCCGCCGCTGACACCATTGTTGCCCAGGCCACGCCTCCCGGGCGTGGCGGGGTGGGGATCCTGCGCATTTCCGGTGATGCCGTACCAGTCATTGCCCGGCAATTACTGGGGGCGCTGCCCAAACCCCGCTATGCCGGTCTGTACCGATTCTGCGACGAGCAGGGTCGCGAGATCGATCATGGGCTGGCCCTGTATTTTCCCGCACCCCATTCCTTTACCGGAGAACATGTTCTGGAATTGCAGGGCCATGGCGGACCGGTGGTCATGGATTTGCTGCTGGCGCGTATTCTGCAACTCGGTGCGCGTCAGGCCCAGGCCGGGGAATTTTCCCAGCGTGCCTTTCTCAATGACAAACTGGACCTTGCCCAGGCCGAAGCCATTGCCGATTTGATTGACAGTGGTACCGCACAAGCGGCCCGTGCCGCCATGCGTTCCCTGCAGGGTGAATTTTCCCAACGGGTACATGCACTCATCGAACAATTGATCCAATTGCGCATGTATGTGGAAGCCGCCATCGATTTTCCCGAAGAAGAAGTGGATTTCCTCAGCGATGGGGAAATACAGCGCCGCCTGGAAAGCCTGCAGCAATCCTTTACCACCCTCCAGGCACACGCCACCCAGGGAAAACTGTTGCGGGAAGGTATGAGCGTGGTCATTGCCGGCCAGCCCAATGCCGGGAAATCCAGCTTGCTCAATGCCCTGGCGGGCCGCGAAAGTGCCATTGTCACTCCAGTGGAAGGCACGACCCGCGATGTCTTGCGCGAACATATCCAGATCGATGGTATGCCCCTGCATATTATTGATACGGCGGGGCTTCGGGAAAGTACGGACTTGGTGGAACAGGAAGGCATGAAACGCGCTTGGCAGGAAATCGAAAGCGCCGATCGCTTGTTGCTGGTGATGGATGCTCAGAAGGGGTTCACCCCGGAAGATCAAAAGATCCTTGATC
>CBDUNQ010000480.1:0-2446 GCA_965368625.1 uncultured Gammaproteobacteria bacterium | reverse complement strand
TGAGGTACGCATAATGAACCCCAAAGGGGTTCTATGCGGCAGGCGCGGCAATCTCATACCCTAAAAACAAGCCCTTAGAGATTGCCACGTCGCTATGCGACTCGCAATGACGAAATCATCAGAAGTTCTCTGCTAGGTAATCACTGCGCCGTTCTCCAGGAAGGCAGCCGCCTGACGGCGCCAAGGGGAGTGCTTCCGCGGTAAGCGATTACCAGGGGCTGGGAGTGTACCTTTCCCGGGAAAGGCTGTCCATGCTACGGCTGGAACCCGGGTTTGGGGTGATCGGGAATAAAAAAAACCGGCCAGTGGCCGGTGGTGCGGGGACACAAAAGCATTCAGGCTTCTTCATCCAGAAGCGAGCCCAGCATTTCATCCACGGTTTTGATGACTTCGGCGGAGGCTTGTACCTGCATTTCGTTGAAGCGCAGATTCACCAGGGGTTCCACCAGGGCGGCGGGGTCTCCCGTTTGGCCGGCCTGGGCAATCTTGCCGGCATTTTCCCGCGCGCCATCCACTCCGCGTTGTACGCCGAGCATGGCTTGAGTAAAGGCTCCGCTAATTTTCATGGTGTTCCTCGTTGCTTCAAAATGGGTCCAATGGGGCTCTCAGGTGAAAACATCCAGGTATTCACCCACGGGCGCGGTTGCCTCCGTGGCCGAACGGTGCCTGGCAGCCTGTGGTGCGTAACTTTCACTCGGTGGGCGGGTACTGTTCCCGGCTTCATGTTCGCCAGCTGCCGACTGTTTTTCCTGGAGTTTTTCCGTGGTTTCCGCCTGGAGTTCCTGGCGGGCATTGATTTCCATGGCATTGGCTTCGGCGGCCACGCGACGATCCTGGGCCGATGGCTGGGCCGGTGCCAGGGCGGCTTGGCGAATGGTGCGTGCCTTTTCCAGGTCTCGCTGCGGATCACCGGTGCGTGAGGTATCAATAGACACCTCACCGCCTACGGCATAGCGTTTGCCATCGGGGCCCTGCTGGTATTCATAACTGGGGCCGCCCCGCGCGTGTTGCCCGGCAGCGGCTTTATGGGCTTGCTCATGGGCGCGCACTTCCCGGTCGCGGGCCTTGAGTTGTTCCACTTCCCGTTGTTGGTCAGGGGTTAATTCCTTCTGGCCGCTGGTTTTATTCTGTTCGCGGCTATCGCGGTCGGCACGGGTACTTCGATCCTGTTCATCCAAAGGATGACGGGCGCCGGCTTCGGCCCCATTGGGAGCCGCCACGGGGCGCTGGGTTTCCAGCCCGGGAGGAACGGGATCGGGCCGTACCGGGGTGAATACCTGCTGTGTCGAAGGAAGTGGCGAATCGATGTGCATGGGGCCTCGGTCAGTTGGGCATTCCGTGGCGTAATCATGTCCCTGCGATGAGGCTAACGGCAGGCAGGCGCATACCTTTAGGTATGGGCGATACGGGAATGTGACGCCTTTGGCAGTTTCGCTGGCGCCCCCTTTGCGGCTATACTTTCCGCCGCATTTGGCTGGCCTGTGCGCTTGTTGGGGGTTCGTGGAAGTTTCATGGAATTCCGGGCACAAGGCTGAAATCCATTATATTTTCGATAACTTATTGATAATTCAGGGGTATATCGTGAGCCACCATGACCGCGCCGTGTTGCGCACCTTTTCGGGCGTACTGGCCGTCCTTGCCATTCTTGCCTTTGTTTTCTATTTCGTCGCCAGTGCGGTTACCGGAGTTGATGGGAATCCCGGCGTAAATCCCAACATGGAAAGCAAGATTCAGGAAAATATCGCTCCGGTGGCCAAGGTTGCCGTGGCGGAGGCAGCCGCTGAAGGAGGCGCGGCCAGTGCACCCCGCGCCGGCAGTGAGGTTTATGCCTCTTATTGTATGGCGTGCCACGACTCCGGTGTGGCCGGGGCCCCAAAAAAGGGGGATACGGGTGCCTGGAACCCGCGCGCCGCCAAGGGGCTGGATGGCTTGCTGGCCACGGCTACCAGTGGCATCAATGCCATGCCACCCAAGGGTACCTGTGCCGATTGCTCTGACGAAGAGCTGAAGTCGGCCATTGCCTTTCTGTTGAAGGAAAGCGGCATTGAAGTGGCCGGGGGTGAGTCGGCACCCGCACCCGCCGCTGCCCCCGCCGCTGCGGCGCCGGCGGCTTCCGCCAAGGGTCAGGAAGTGTATCAGGCTTCCTGTTTCGCCTGTCATGGCACCGGGGCGGCCGGTGCGCCCAAGGTGGGTGATGCCGCTGCCTGGGCGCCGCGCATTGACAAGGGCATGGACACTTTGATGAACCATGCCATCAATGGTTTCAATGCCATGCCACCCAAGGGCACTTGCTTCTCCTGTTCCGATGCGGATCTTCAGGCTGCCGTGGAATTCATGGTGAAGGAAAGCCGTTGAGTCCGGCGTGAACGATGAAAAAGGGTTGCTTCGGCAACCCTTTTTTTTGTCCTGAGGGATCTGGTGTATGCTCCAGACCAAGAGGAATACA
>CBDUNQ010000479.1:0-2456 GCA_965368625.1 uncultured Gammaproteobacteria bacterium | reverse complement strand
CCGCCTTGCAGGCACAGGATTGCTCGATGGCATACACCAGGGCCGCAGTGTCGCGGCCATTGAGGGCATCCATATGGGCTTCCAGCCAGGCCAGGAAGTCCGCTTCGCGAATCAGCCCGTACTTGATGACTTCCGCCAACCCCGCCGCCAATTGGCGATCATCCAGGGTGGACAGGGTATCCGTATCCGCCAATACACAGCGCGGCTGGTAAAAGGCGCCGATCATATTCTTGCCCAGGGGGTGGTTGACGCCCGTCTTGCCACCCACGGAGGAATCCACCTGGGCCAGCAGGGTGGTGGGGATCTGAATGAAATTCACGCCACGCTGGTAGGTGGCGGCGGCAAAACCGGTCATATCCCCCACCACACCGCCCCCCAGGGCAATGAGGGTGCAGTTGCGGTTGAAGCGTTTTTCCAGCAACCGGTCATAGATCCGGTTGAGGATTTCCAGGGTCTTGTATTCCTCGCCATCGGGCAGGATCACGGCATCCTGTTGATAGTCACCCAATACCGACTGCAACGGTGCCAGGTAGAGGGGGGCCACGGTTTCATTGGTAACCACCATCACTTGCCGGCCATGGATGTGTGGCGGCAGCAATGCAGGGTTGCCTAGCAGGCCGGGGCCGATATGGATGGGATAACTGCGATCTCCCAGGGGTACAGTCAGTGTTTTCATTCTAAGCGCCTAGAGGGATGTTCCGTGGCGGCCAGTGCGCGCCTGGCGGATATCTTACGGGCTTGTGTCCTGTGCTTCCAGGCAGCGAAGGATTTCCTGTACCACATCGCGCACCCGCCGCCCATCGGTGGAGACCACGTGGTCCGCCACTTCGCGGTACAGGGGCTCGCGGATTTCCATCAATTCATTTAATTTGGCGCGCGGGTTTGCCGTTTGCAGCAAGGGGCGGTTTCGATCCCGGCCGGTGCGCTGTAACTGCTGATCCACCGAAGTCTGCAGATAGATCACCAGGCCGCGTGCCGCCAGATGCTGGCGATTGCGTTCATCCAGTACGGCCCCGCCACCGGTGGCCAGCACCACATCATTGCGCTGGCTGAGTTCATCGATCATTTCCCGCTCGCGGTCGCGAAATCCCTGTTCGCCTTCCAGCTCGAAGATCAGCGGAATATCCACCCCGGTGCGATCTTCGATTTCCTTATCGCTATCCACAAAGGTACGGGAAAGGGATTTGGCCAACTGGCGCCCGATGGTGGACTTGCCCGCCCCCATGGGACCAACCAAAAATAAACTGCCCGGCATTTTCATGCCGGGCAGATATGCCAGAAACCCATCAGGCTGACAAGGCTCAACACATCAATAATTGATCTTGTCCTTGACGATCTTCGGGGTGACGAAGATCAACAGCTCGGACTTGTCATCGGAGTGACGCTTGGTGCGGAACAGCCAGCCCACACCCGGCAGGTCACCGAAGAAGGGCACTTTGTCCACTTCATTGAGGGTTTCCTGTTCATAGATACCGCCCAGCACCAGGGTTTCGCCATTGTCCACCAGTACCTTGGTGATGACTTCCCGGGTATCGATACTCGGGATGCCGGCAAAGATCTGGCCCACGCTATCCTTGTTCACCTTCACTTCCATGATGATGCGGTCATCAGGCGTGATCTGCGGGGTCACTTCCAGGGCCAATACCGCTTCCTTGAAAGACACGCTGGTGGCACCACTGGAACTGGCTTCCTGATAGGGAATTTCCACACCCTGACGAATCACCGCCATCTGCTGGTTGGAGGTCATCACCCGCGGACTGGAAATCACTTCACCCTTGCCTTCGGCCTGCATGGCGGACAATTCCAGCTGCAGCAGGCGTTCGCCCAGGCTGCCGATGGCCAGGCCAATGGCACCGGTGGGGGAAGTCACGGGCAGGTTGGTGATCAACCCTTCCACGCCATCACCACCCGATTCAAAGCCGGTGATAATGGGTTCCACCACGGGGTCGCCAGTGGTGGGATCGATGGTCAGGCCTTCCCAGATGGTGTCGCCGGGACGCTTGCCACCGAAGCGGTAGAAATCCTGATTGCTGTTGATGGAGTCGGCCTTGCTGAGGCCCAGTTTCACACCCAGCTCTTTGGCATAGTCATCACCGGCAATCACAATGCGTGACTCGATCAGCACCTGACGCACGGGAATATCCAGTCGTGCCACCAGTTTGCGGATTTCACTGAGCTTGTCGGCGGTATCCTGTACCAGCAGGGTATTGGTGCGCTCATCGATACTGATGGCACCCCGCTCACTCATCATGCCGGTACCTTCACCGGAAGACAGTAGTTTTGCCAGATCCGAAGCCTTGGCATAGTTCACCTGAATGAACTCCGAATACAGGGGGGCCAGTTCTTCGATCTGTTTCTGAGATTCCAGTTCGAGTTTTTCCCGGGCGGCGATTTCCTCGCTGGGTGCGACCAGCATCACATTGCCGGTCTGACGCATGGCCAGGCCCTTGGTCTTG
>CBDUNQ010000478.1:0-2461 GCA_965368625.1 uncultured Gammaproteobacteria bacterium | reverse complement strand
CTTCCGGCTGGACGTCACCAGAAACGACGATGGTCATGGTGGGGAGGTCTTGGCGACGGATCTCTTCCAGGGTTTCGTAGCCATCCATCACCGGCATATTGAGATCCAGGAACAGGATGTCCGCCTTGCCTGCCCGAATGGCTTCCAGGGCTTCCTGGCCATGGGCGGCGAAACTGATGTCCACATCCCAGGTCTTTGGCAAGGCGCGCGCCATTTGCTTGCGGGCAAAGCTGGAATCATCGCATATCAGAATCGGGGTGGTCATGGCTGCAATGTTCCGCTGAGTAGCCGGGAATCGCAAATGGGTAAAAGATCCATGTTCACTTCGCTATTTTTTCCTGGTGCCGCTCAGCCCCGGATAGGGTGGGGCTTATTGATGGTTTTGTTGAGGAGAATGTAGCAAATCTCAGCCGCTGGAGTCTGCTTTTTTCTCAAGGCCCGGTAAACCCATGGGTTTACCGCTGTCCTCCGCGTAGTAGACGGGGGCAAACAGGGGCGATAGGCGTTTGTTGAAAGGGAATACCCAGCCCTTGCCTGGATCCAGTCGTCTGCCGAATGTGATAGGGGCCGGCAGGGGCCATCATCCCGCTATGCCTTTTTCTCCTTGTCGCACTCGATCAGGGCGTAGGCGGAGTGGTTATGGATGGATTCGAAATTCTCTGCTTCCACCGTATAGGCACTGACGCGCTCATCCTTGTTCAGACGTGCGGCAATGTCACGTACCAGGTCTTCCACGAATTTGGGGTTGTCATAGGCGCGCTCGGTAACCAGCTTTTCATCCGGGCGCTTGAGCAGGCCATAGAGCTCACAGGAAGCTTCACTCTCCACCAGTTCAATCAATTCCTCGATCCAGACATAATCGCGTGTGCGGGCACTTACCGTTACGTGAGAGCGCTGGTTGTGGGCGCCATAATCGGAAATTTTCTTGGAGCAGGGGCAGAGACTGGTGACCGGTACCACGATTTTGATATCCATGGTGGGCACATTCTGGTGTATTTCACCAATGAAGGTGACTTCATAGTCGAGCAGGCTCTGTACCCGCGACACGGGAGCGGATTTGTTGATGAAATAGGGGAAGGTCATTTCAATGTGACCGGATTCCGCTTCCAGGCGCTCGGTCATTTCACCGAGCATGTCCTTGAAGGATTCCACGGTGATTTCCCGTTCATGGAGATTCAGGATCTCGACAAAACGTGACATGTGGGTGCCTTTGAAATTGTGGGGCAGATTCACATACATGTTGAAGCGGGCAATGGTGTGCTGCTCTCCGCCACTGCGATCATTGACGCGAACCGGGTGACGGATATCCTTGATACCTACTTTGTCGATGGCGATTTGGCGGGTGTCGGCGCGATTCTGCACGTCTTCGATGGTGTTTGCGCTGAGGGCTTCGCGCTGCTGGCTCATGATGGTCATTCCTCTACATAGCGCACACAGGCACGCTCAGTTTCCCACAGGGTCACGGCGCTGACCTTCAATTGTGGCTGGTTGATAACCTGGGAGAGTTCCCGGTAGAAATAGGCGGCAATATTTTCCGCAGTGGGGTTGATCTCCGTGAAGGGTTCCAGGTCATTGAGGTAACGGTGATCCAGGCGTCCGGCGATGTCGCGCGTGGCGCTCTTGATCACCTTGAAGTCCACCCCCATGCCCACCTCATCCAGGGCGTGGGCTTCCACCTCCACTTCCACCTTCCAGTTATGGCCATGCATGCGGGCACAGGCGCCCGGGTAGCCACGCAGGGTGTGGGCGGAGGCAAAGTCGGTAACGATTCGCAGGGTGTACTTCGCGGTCACGGGTGAATTCCTGAGTAAAACACTAGGATATTAATCGAGGTTCGGAAATTTGGCAATCGGTTCCGGGCTGGAAGCCCTCAATGGAGGACTGTATACCGGCGGCATCCAGGCCACAATCGGCCAATAATTGCTCGCGACTGCCATGGCCGAGAAAGCGGTCGGGTAACCCTAATGATAGTAAGGATATGGTGATGCCCTGTTGGGCCAGGTATTCACCCACAGCACTGCCTGCCCCGCCCATGAGGGCATTGTCTTCCAGGGTGACCAGCAGCCGATGCCCATGGGCCAGCTGTTGAATCAGATCCGTATCCAGCGGTTTCACGAAGCGCATGTTGGCCAGGCTGGCATCCAGGACTTCGGCGGCTTGCAGGGCGGCCGGCAGCAGGGTGCCAAAGTTGAGAATGGCCACGTCCCGTCCCTGCCGCCGCAGTTCACCCTTGCCCATGGGAAGGGTATCCAGGTCCTTGCCGGGGAGTACGCCCATACCGCTGCCGCGCGGATAGCGCACTGCGCAGGGGCATGCCTGTTGGAGGCCGGTCTGTAACAGCTTGCGGCACTCGGTTTCATCGGCAGGTACCATTACCACCATGTTGGGGATACAGCGCAAATAGGATAGGTCGAAGCTGCCCGCATGGGTGTCGCCATCCGGTCCTACCAGGCCGCCCCGA
>CBDUNQ010000477.1:0-2464 GCA_965368625.1 uncultured Gammaproteobacteria bacterium | reverse complement strand
TACCCCTGGAAGAACTTACGGAAGCCTTGCAACGACCGGAGCGCTTACTCGGGCTGCATTTCTTCAATCCGGTGGCACAAATGCAATTGGTGGAAATCGTGCGCGGTAAGGCTACCGATGATGTCTCCCTGTTCAAGGCCATGGCTTTCACTCGGGGTATTGATCGTTTGCCGCTGCCGGTGACCAGCACGCCTGGATTCCTGGTCAACCGTATACTCATGCCCTATCTGCTGGAAGCCGTGGTGCTTCATGGAGAGGAGGTTCCAGTAGAAGTTATTGATGCCACCGCCCTGGAATTCGGTATGCCCATGGGTCCCATCACCCTGGCCGATACCGTGGGCCTGGATGTATGCCTGCATGTGGCTGAAGTATTATCCGGCCACATGCCTGTGGACATTCCCGCACAGCTACATGACAAGGTCACCCAGGGCAAGCTGGGCAAGAAAAGCGGTGAAGGTTTTTATGTATACCGTAAGGGCAAGGCGGTTACACAGAAGAAGACAAGCCGGTATGATAGCGCTGCCCGCGCCCGCTTGCAGGATCGCCTGTTGTTACGCATGATCAACGAAGCCATGGCTTGTCTGCGTGAAGGGGTGGTGAAGGATGAAGATATGCTGGATGCGGGTATGGTATTCGGCACCGGCTTTGCTCCCTTTCGTGGCGGGCTTGTGCAATACGTGATACACAGCGGTGCAGAACATCTGTATGGGAAATTGCAGGCCCTGGAACAAAAATACGGGGAACGCTTTCATCCGGACCCCGGTTGGAACCAATTCATAAGCGATGCAGACACGGGCAATTCTGAATGAGTGGTGATAAAGATATCATTGATCCACAAACAGCCGGCACCCTGGCCGGACTGTTTCATGAGCGGGTGCGGCGTAGTGGCACTGCCACGGCCTATCGTTATTTCGATGAGCAAAAGAATGCCTGGATAGATCTCAACTGGAAGCAGATGGCGGAACGGGTACACTGCTGCCAGGCTGCCCTACAGCGTGAAGGCCTGCAGGCGGGTGATCGCGTGGCCATTATTCTGAAAAACTGTCCCGAGTGGGTGGTACTGGATATTGCCGCCGCGGCCATGGGATTGGTGACGGTACCCCTGTATACCCAGGACCGACCGGAAAATGTGGCCTACATTTTGCGCGATGCCGGCGTCAAGCTGTTGCTGTTTGAGCATCAGGAATGCTGGGAACGCCTGGAATCCGTGCACAACCAGCTTGATTCACTGCAACGGATACTCAGCCTGGAACCCGTAAAATCCCAGGTAAGCGAGCCGCGGCTGATGCGCCTGGCTGACTGGTTGCCGGAATCCCACGGACCTGTGGAAGTGCCCGAGATCGATCCCCAGGCACTGGCCACCATTGTCTATACCTCGGGTACCACCGGCCGTTCCAAGGGCGTCATGCTGAGTCATCACAATATACTGTGGAATGCCCACCGCTCTTTACAATTGGACCCGGCCTATACGGATGACTTGTTTCTTTCCTTCCTGCCCCTGTCTCACACCCTGGAACGGACGGCCGGCTATTACCTTCCCATGATGGCGGGTGCCTGTGTAGCCTATAATCGCTCCATTCCGCAACTATCCGAAGACCTGCTGATGGTGCGCCCCACGGTACTCATGTCTGTACCGCGCATCTTTGAACGGGTCTATAACAAGATTCAGGCGGGTTTGCAGGAAAAATCCGCAATCTCCCGCTTTCTGTTTCGTCACGCGGTAGACTGTGGCTGGCAGCAATTCGAGTTGGAACAGGGACGTGCCCGCTGGTCTCCACGGCTTTTGTTTCAACCCCTGTTGCATAAACTGGTGGGTGCCAAAGTCATGGGTAAACTGGGTGGGCGTATGCGCCTGGCCATTGTAGGTGGCGCCCCTCTTTCAACCACCGTGGCCAAGACCTTCATCGGTCTGGGCCTGCCCATTATGCAGGGGTATGGCTTGACGGAGACCAGCCCTGTAATCAGTGTCAATACACTTGAGAAGAATGATCCGGCCAGTGTGGGCCAGTTGCTGGAAGATGTGGAAATCCGGTTTGGTGAGCAGGAAGAACTACTGGTGCGTGGCCCCGGCGTGATGCTGGGGTACTGGGGCAACTCCCAGGCCACGGCGGAAATCATTCGCGATGGGTGGTTGCATACAGGCGACAAGGCGAGCTATGAAGATGGTAATCTGTACATTACCGGCCGTATCAAGGAAATCATTGTATTGGCCAATGGGGAAAAAGTACCGCCTGCCGATATGGAACTGGCCATAGCCATGGATGGTTTGTTCGAGCAGGTGATGGTGTTAGGTGATAATCGCCCCTATTTGAGTGCCATGGTGGTATTCAATGCCGATCAGTGGACTGGTCTGGCGCACTCCCTGGGAGTGGATGCCAATGATGTTACGGTATTGAATTGCGCTCGGGTCAAGGAAACCGTATTGCAGCGGATCGGCGCACAACTATCCGCCTGTCCGGGCTAT
>CBDUNQ010000476.1:0-2468 GCA_965368625.1 uncultured Gammaproteobacteria bacterium | reverse complement strand
CATCTTCATTGTAGCGGGGTTTGACGAGAATCTGATCGGCTTCCACATCCGCCAGGTAAATGGGTTGAGGAAGTTGCAGGAGGAAGTATTCTACACCCGTGGGGTCTTGAGTGGTGATGATCCCCGAGGCCACCATTGGGTTGGGCCCTTTATAATCGTAGGGCTCGTAGATCTCGAGAATGTGCTTGCTCTGGGTCATGGATGGACTCCGGTACACATTGAGGTATCCAGCATGCATGAGAGGGGAATTGTCTGTCAAAACGCAGCCACTGCCCGGGGAGTGAGTGCGACGATATAAATTTCATGTACATTGCAAGAAATGTAATGTAACTTATTGTTTTAATATTGGTTAGTATCACTAAAATGCAGAATCTCTTTCAGGAGGCCAAGGCATGCCTGGCGCTGAGTGATCCGCAGGAAAAGCAGCAGAAAACCTGTGAATTACGCCAACAATGGCTTCATGGCGAGCTGGTACGGGAACACGCCGGGCCGGTGCCTGCCATCGGAGACCCGGGTAGGCCGGCGCGTCCGGAACTGGTCCCCCCCCGGGCATTGCGATCGCGAAAGCTGACAACTGAAGCCGGCCGTGCCGTTCTGGTGCATGCCCTGGCACATATCGAATTCAATGCCATCAATCTGGCGCTCGATGCCATATACCGTTTTCGGGAAATGCCGGATGCGTACTATGGTGACTGGCTGCAAGTGGCCGAAGAAGAGGCCTATCACTTCAGTCTGTTGCGTGAACGTCTGCAATCCATGGGTCGGGACTATGGTGATTTTCCTGCCCATAATGGCTTATGGGAGATGGCGTGTGATACAGCGGATGATGTCATGGTGCGCATGGCCCTGGTACCGAGGGTACTGGAGGCGCGTGGCCTGGATGTCACACCAGCCATGATCGAGCGGCTTACGGAAGCGGGAGATACGGAAACCGTCAACATCCTTCAGATCATCTTCCGCGATGAAATCGGCCATGTTGAAATCGGCAGTCGCTGGTTCCGTTATTGCTGTGCGGAGCGGGGCTTATCTTCAGCGGCAACCTTCAAGGACTTGCTTGAGCGCTACATGAAGGGAAGAATCAAAGGCCCTTTTGCCGAGCAGGCACGGCGACAGGCGGGCTTTGATACGGATGAATTATTACTGTTACAGACACTATCCCATGAGGGGCGGCAATGAAGAAAGTAGTGGCATTCGCTTTAGTGATACTGTGCAAGCCGGTGGTGGCGGATACCGCCATGGTATTGCACTTTGAGGAGCGTGAGGCAGGTGTGGAACCCTACCCCTTGCGGTTGTTGATCACCAAAGACTATGTGCGGGTGGATGAAGGAATGGATGCTGGTGGATACGTACTCTATGATCGTAAACAAAAACGTATTCACAATATATTGGATGAATCCGAGCAGGTGTTGACTGTGGAGCCAGCAGAGAGCGAAGCCCTTGCTATACCGGATATCAAGCTCTCCTATCAATCGTTTTCCGTCAATGATGCCCCACAGATTGCCGAGCAATCACCACAGGGTTTCCATTTGATGGCGGATGGAGAGAAGTGCGCTCATGCCATTGTGGTGCAGGGATTATTACCGGCCGCCTCCATGGCCATGGTGGAATTCCAGCAGTTGCTGGGCAAGCAATCGGAAGCGACACTGAAGAATACCCCGGCCAGTTTTCAGACCCCCTGTTTTCTGGCGGAAAATATCCTGCAGCCAGGCTGGAATTGGCATCTTGGCTTGCCGGTGCATACCTGGGATAACAAAGGCTATCGAAGTGAGCTGGTGGATTACCGGGAGAATGAAGAAGTTTCCAGCCATTTGTTCGAGTTGCCCACGGGGTATCGTGAGCAGCCCTTGCTCATGGAATGAATGTGAGTTGCTTCCATCTCAACCAGTGAATTTGTCCGCATTGATGAGAAAGTGCACCCAGATACTGGCTGCGTAGCCCAGGGCAATGGCCCAGGTCCATTTCAAATGAGCAAAAAAGGTATAGACCCCGCGTGCCTGACCCATCACGGCCACCCCGGCGGCAGAGCCTACGGAGAGCAGGGAACCTCCCACGCCCGCGGTCAGTGTCACCAGCAACCACTGACCATGATCCATGGCGGGTTGCATGGCCAGCACGGCAAACATTACCGGGATGTTGTCGATAATGGAGGACAGAATGCCCACCAGGATATTGGCCGTGGTGGCCCCCAGCCCGATATACATGAGCTCTGAAGTAACCGCCAGATAGCCGAGACTTCCCAGTCCGCCAACACAGAGAATAATGCCATAGAAAAACATCAGGGTATCCCATTCGGCACGCTCCATGGACTTGAAGATATTGAATGGCTTGCCTTCGGCGGCGCTGATTTCGGCTTGCCCGTCATGTAATTCCAGTTCCAGGCTGTTACCTTCCATGCCGCCCTCAAGCACTTCCATATGCGGGTGATGGGAACGGCGTGACAGGTAGTAACCGAACAGCTTCAGGAAGCC
>CBDUNQ010000475.1:0-2470 GCA_965368625.1 uncultured Gammaproteobacteria bacterium | reverse complement strand
ATTAATGCACTGCTTATCTCTCTGGCCATCGCAGCAGCACCCGGTGATGGCGCGCGCGATTACCGGTACGGTCTGGAAAGCCTGGAGCGTGGTCAGCATGCGGCTGCCATCGACGCCTGTGCCGCCGCAATCGCCGCTGACCCGCAGCCAGCCCTGGCCCAGGCGTCAGACGGGCTGGATTACCTGCCCTACCTGAATCTACTGTTTCCCGATGCCCGCTTCATTCACATCATCCGCGACATTCGCGATGTAACCATTTCATTTTGGGTGCAGGGGCAGCGAACCTATCCGGATTGGTTGAAAAGGGAATTCGGCAATCTATCGGGCCTTGCGCAAAAACTGGCCCCGGCCTGGGTGAATGCCATTGAAAAGACCCGACAGTTCAGCCAGCAGCATCCCGATCGTCTCCTGGAAATCCGTTACGAAGACCTGCATCATGACCCCAATGGTACCATTGCAAGTCTGTTTGATTTTCTACAGGTGGAAGCTTCGGAAAGTATTATTGAGGAATGCCGGGAGAAGACCGATTTCCGCCGCCTTACCGGGGGCAGAAAAAAAGGCGAGGAAGATAAGTCATCCCATTTCCGCAAAGGCAAGGTGGGCGACTGGAAGACGGAGATGGATCAACCCGTGCTCGATATCATTGAACAGCATGCCGGACCCACATTAGAGCGTCTCGGCTATCATTGATCGGCCGAAACCTGCTGCGGCTGCGCATCCAGTAGCGCCTCGATTCTGGCGCTCAGCCGCACTACCCACGCGGTAACGATCATGGTCAACAGGATCGCCGCGGTAAATACATACAAGCCATAGCGGGTTTCCACACTGGCTATGGCACCCAGTTTCACAGAAACCACCAATACCGCTACCACAAACACATCCAGCATGGACCAGCGTCCATATTCATGCATCCAGTGCAGATAGCTGCGCAAGCGCACAGGTTCCAGGTTCCGTCCATTCACCAACAGAAACAGTATCGCGAGTTTCAACAGGGGAAGCACGATGCTGAACAGGGAGATCACCAGAAAAAGCAGCCACTTCTGCTGGCTGAGCAAGGCCATTACCCCGGAAATCACGGAAAAGGTATTTTCGAACACCAGCAATTTATGCAAGGTGACAATGGGGGAAAAGATACCCACCAGGAGACAGACTGCGGCCAGCAGTAATAAGGCACGTAACAGGATGGATTCTTTTGGGAACTGGACCGCAATGGATGCCTTACTCGTCACGCTTCAATAGGCTCTTCAGGTCGGCAAAGGGATTATGGGTAGCGGACGCCTTTTGCGGGCCTTGCTCATAGCCCGCCCCCCGAACCGCTTCCAGGTTCCGTTGATGTTCATTGTCGTGACAAAACAGACACAACAATTCCCAGTTACTGCCATCCAGGGGGTTATTGTCGTGATTGTGGTCCCGGTGGTGCACCGTGAGTTCACGCAGATTGGCCCGGGTGAATTCCCGGCCACAGCGGCCGCAGACCCAGGGGTACAATTTGAGGGCGCGTTCGCGGTAATCCTGTTCCCGCAGATCCCGCTGCCGATGTGCCTCGGCTACAACCTGATCCAGACGGCTTTCCGGGGGGGTGTTTTTACTGGACGACATGATGCGTTTCCGTGTTGTTGTGGCATGGAATCCAGCAGCCTTGTGAGGTGCGAAGCACCGCGGCTGCCTCCTGGTTATCATACCCATTTCCCGATCCGCTGGCAGGTGCTCTATGGTCATGCCTGCGCTCTAAAGAGCCCCGCCCCGAAGGACGTTATGACGAATTTTTGACTAAATTTATTCCATGATTTTATTAGCTAGGATTGCAAAACCCATAAGAAAAATATGTATTAAATATATAATATATCAATATTATTCAGTTAGTTAAAATATCTCATTCTTCGGACACATCATCGAATGTACTCACACCTGTGACGATCGTCACATATTTGACATTTAATTGAGCATTGTTTAGAGTGGCTCGCAACTTGTAAAAGGCAAATTCGCTGAAAGGCGGAGGCGCAAAACCACCGGTCTAAGGGATCTGCAGGAAATCTGTGGCTCCTAGGATAGCGGGGCTGCCACATTCAATATGGTTTCGCCCCATCTGGTTTCGCCTTCCTCTTCAGCTCAATAAAAATGTTGAGAAACCGGGGCCATGTTCATGAATCGACCGCAACACCTGCCGCAGGATGCCGCCTTTACCCAGCTTTCGGAGCAGGCGGCCATTCGGGATCTGCAGGAAATCATTGATGGAGTGGCATTACCCGGCAGAAATCTTCTGGAGCAGGCAACCTGGCTTTTGAATCTTGTGAGCCAGACCAATGAAATACCCCAAGCTGCCCCGCAGCGGGTAGCACAACTTACCCAAATCCACACCGTTCTTGAGCGCATATTACCGGGGCTGCGTAAATCCTCTCAGGCCATGACAGGTTCGGCTTCGGAAGCCAAGCTGCGCATTGCCCGCATAATCCCCAAACTCTATGGTGCC
>CBDUNQ010000474.1:0-2479 GCA_965368625.1 uncultured Gammaproteobacteria bacterium | reverse complement strand
GGATCGGCTGAACTGCGCTCCAATAACCAGGCGGCAAAGATTCCCATCAGCAGGCTACCCAACAGATTCACCACCAGAGTGCCATAGGGAAAGGATCGTCCACTCACCGCATAGACGGCATTGGCAGTCCAGAATCGCAGCAAGGCACCGAGGGCACCTCCAGCCGCTATCGCCAGTGTCTGGTACATGTCGTCTATGGTATCCACTTGATTGACCTGAATGCCGTACATGGTACACCAGCCATGCTGGCATGTGGATCAGCTTTTACCTGCCTTACGATCGAGTTCCCGCAGGTAAGCCAGCTTTTCTGCAATCTTGATTTCCAGGCCACGGGGGACCGGCCGGTAGTATTGTCGATCCGCCATGGTATCCGGAAAATACTGTTCACCCGCCGCATAGGCTTCAGGTTCATCGTGAGCATAGCGGTACGCTTTTCCATAGCCCAGCTCCTTCATGAGCCGCGTCGGCGCATTACGCAAGTGCACGGGCACCTCCAGAGAACCCTGTTGTTGTACATCGTCACGTGCCGCCTTGTACGCCAGGTAAACGGCATTGCTTTTCGGCGCTGCGGCGAGATACAAGACCGCCTGAGCCAGCGCCAGCTCACCTTCAGGACTGCCCAGGCGTTCCTGAACCTGCCAGGCATCCATACAGATCTGCAAGGCGCGGGGATCGGCATTGCCAATGTCTTCTGATGCCATGCGCAACAGACGTCGCGCCACATACAGGGGATCACAGCCACCATCGAGCATACGCAACAACCAGTACAGGGCAGCATCGGGTGAAGAACCACGCACGGATTTATGCAAGGCGGAAATCTGATCGTAGAACGCCTCCCCTCCCTTGTCGAAACGACGTACACCGCCACTGATCACTTCGGTGAGACTTTCAGCTGTGATTCGTGGACCCTCTTCTTCTTCCACTGCCAGATCACTGGCGATCTCAAGCAGATTAAGGGCTCTGCGGGCATCGCCGTCGGCCACGCCAGCCAGTTGATCGCGCAATTCCGCCGCCATCTGAATCCGGCGGTTGCCCAGCCCCAGAACGGGGTCTTCCAGGGCACGATCGATGACCTGGCGCAGATCGGCTATCTCCAGTGACTTGAGCACATAGGTGCGTGCCCGGGATAACAAGGCATTGTTGAGTTCGAAAGAGGGGTTTTCCGTGGTCGCGCCCACAAAAACAATGGTGCCATCTTCAACGAATGGCAGAAAGGCATCCTGCTGCGCCTTGTTGAACCGGTGTACTTCATCCACAAACAGGATGCTTTTGCGGCCATCCATTTCGCGCGCCTGGCGTGCAAGCTCCATGGATTGCCGAATATCCTTAACCCCGGCAAGGACGGCAGAGAGGGTCATGAATTGCGCACCGGCACACTGTGCCAGTAATCGTGCCAGGGTGGTCTTACCGGTGCCGGGTGGCCCCCAGAGCAACATGGAGTGCAGGTTGCCCGACTCGATGGCCAGGCGCAGGGGCTTTCCCGGCCCCAGGAGATGCCCCTGCCCCATGATATCCTCGAGACTGGCCGGGCGCATCCGGTCCGCCAGCGGGCGATAGGCATCCTGTGTGGGATTCATACAGGCACCACCGCATCTTCTATTGGGGAGTGCCGATCAAATCGGCATTGGCCGGAGGGATAAAGCGAAAGAGACCCTCATCAAGACCCTGGTTGCGCAGGATCTGCTGGAAATGCAAAGTGGTGCGGTTGCCAAAGTGGTCGAGAATCTGCATCACCAATAATTCCTCATCACGAAACCCCAGCTGAATTTCTTCAACGGTAGCATCTTCCGAAAGAGGCAACAGGCGGAACCAATCCAGTTCGCTTTCCCGCTCCAGTGATTGAATATCAAACACGGAAGATACGGGCCGCTGACCACTGAGCAGCATTGCCGGACTATCGGTCAGCACTTCAGCGGCGGGTTTCACCGTCACCTGCTCCAGGTCGGGATCATGGGTCCAGAGATTCTTGCCATCGGCTACCAATTCCTGTTCATAGGGATGCTGATAGTGCCAGCGAAAACGCCCCGGACGCTGGATCCAGACACGCCCGGTAGACTCTTGCCGAACACCGGTTTCGCCACCATCCACCCGCTGATAAAAATCGGCTTCCAGGGTTTGCAACTGATCAAAGAACTGTTCCACGCGATTACCGCCTTGCTCAGCAGCCGACAGGCCATGGCCGTGAAACAGCAGGCTCAGCAGCAAAATGACAGAAACGGATTTCATATGGATATTCCCTGTAGGTTGGATAGTTTTAATCGCTGCCGCATCAGCCAGAAACACTTGGACCTGGTAGACAGTAAGCGCCATGGCGTGGGAAGCGGGGTCCGGCAGCTTCTGGAGGACCTTATGGACTCTGCCCTAATCGGCATCCGGCGGTGGTGGCGCCAGCACTTCCCGGTTGCCGTTGGATTGCAAGGGGCCCACGATCCCGGTGCTTTCCATTTGCTCCACCATGCGGGCAGCCCGGTTATAGCCA
>CBDUNQ010000473.1:0-2485 GCA_965368625.1 uncultured Gammaproteobacteria bacterium | reverse complement strand
CTCTTGGGGAAATGAACGGTTTCCGTATTGGGGAAATCGCCCACCTCAAAGGTCTGCACGCGGTTGAAAAAGGTGCCGGTGGGATCCTTGTCATAAGGATTGTCATCGGACATGTAGCCGGCAGGGCCCGAAGTGTTCCACTGCTTGCAGCTGGTTACGCAGGCATGACAGCCAACGCAAACGTTCAGATCAATTACAAGTGCTAACTGTGTCATAAGTGTCGTTCCAGATTCTGTAAAGGTCCAGAGGCCTTAGCGTTTCGCTTTCTTGTCATTCCCGGCAAACCAGCCGAGCCAGCTGGCGCGCTTGGGCTGTCCGGGAACCGGCTGCAGGGGGTCGAATTGCGGTGAACTCACTTTGGGTTCATCTTCACCGGCCGGATAGATGCGCACCCGCACGTCGTACCAGCCCGCCTGCCCGGTAATGGGATCCGAGTTGGAAATATGCGCACCCTCACTGCTGGGGGGCAACTCCTCGGATATCAGGTGATTGAGCAGGAAGCCTTGCTGGGATTCATTGGCTTCGGGGGTCAAGCCCCAGGCGCCGGCACCCTTGCCAATGGCATTCCAGGTCCACACCGTACCGGGTTCCACGGCTTCCGAATAACGGCACAGACAGCGTACCTTGCCCCACTGGGATTCCACCCACATCCAGCCACCATCGTCGATGCCGGCGCTGGCGGCGGTTTTGGCATTCACATACAGATAGTTGTAGGTGTGAATCTGCCGCAGCCAGGCATTTTGCGAATCCCAGGAGTGATACATGGCCATGGGGCGCTGGGTCAGTGCATTAAGCGGATACGCCTGCTTGTTGGTGAGCTGGGTTTCCAGTGGCTCATGGTAGAAGGGCAGGGGGTCGAAGTAGGTTTCCACCCGCTTACGCAACCGTTCCGGGGGTACCCGGCCGCCCGGGGTCTTGCCTTGCGCAGCCAGGCGGAACTTTTGCAGCACTTCTGAATAGATATGGATGTTGATGGGTTCGGCATAGCGGGTAAGGCTATGGTCTTGCGCCCACTCCAGGTAACCCTGGTTCCAGTTACGCATATACTGATAAGAGCGAGGCAGTTCGTAGTGGAATACACAATTGTTTTTGGCGTACATTTCCCACTGGTTCGGGTTGGGTTCGCCTTTCATGTATTTTTCACCCCCCTTGCCGCGCCAGCCGGCCAGGAAGCCGATGCCTGAGCCCGGTGAAGTTTCGAAATTCACCACAAAGTCGGCATAGTCGCGGAATTTGCGCTCGCCTTCCGGAGTGATAAAGGCCGGCAGCTTGAGGCGCGTACCCAGTTCCACCAATACATCCTGGAAGGGTTTGCAGTCTCCGGTTGGGGGCACAATGGGGACGCGCACGGAATCGGCCGGGCCATCGAACTCGGAAATGGGCCGGTCCAGCATGGACATGACATCGTGACGCTCCAGATAGGTGGTATCGGGTAACACCAGATCCGCGTAGGCCACCATTTCCGACTGGAAGGCATCGCAGACGATGAGGAAGGGAATCTTGTATTCGCCATTCTCATCCTTGTCATTGAACATCTTGCGCACTTCCGCGGTATTCATGGATGAATTCCAGGCCATATTGGCCATGAAAATCATCATGGTATCGATTTTGTAGGGGTCGCCGCGCCAGGCATTGGTGATGGCATTCTGCATCAGGCCATGGACCGCCAGCGGGTGTTCCCAGGAAAACGCCTTATCCAGGCGCACCGGTTCACCGCTGTCATCGATGAACAGGTCATCGGGGTCCGCCGGCCAGCCCAGGGGCATGCCATCCAGTGGAGTACTGGGCTTGACGCCTTCCGGGCCACTGGGGGTTTTCGGGCAGGGCGGAATGGGACGCGGGAACGGGGCTTTATGGCGAAAGCCACCGGGGCGGTCGATGGTGCCCAGGAGTGACATGAGGATGGACATGGCACGAATGGAATGGAAGCCATTGGAATGGGCGGCCAGGCCGCGCATGGCATGGAAGGATACCGGGTTACCCGTCACCGTATCGTGCTCGTTACCCCAGACATCGGTCCAGGCAATGGGTAATTCGATTTTTTCATCGCGCGCGGTGATGCCCATTTCATGGGCCAGGCGGCGAATGGTGGCCGCCGGAATGCCGGTGATATTTTCCGCCCATTCGGGGGTGTATTCCTCTACCCGTTCGGTCAGTAGCTGGAATGAGGGTTTTACCGGGGTGCCGTCTTCCAGGATGAATTCACCCAGCAGGAAGGGGTCGGTGCCTTCACTGCGGGCCACCACATGCTTGTCGCTGAGCCGATCCCACCAGATCTTGTTCTGTGGGTCGAAGCAGCCTTCTTCCACCGGCACTTCGGCGCGGCCGAACATTCCGTATTCGCTGCTGTTTTCATCCATGTTCAGAACATGTGTTGGTCCAGCACCCTCGGTGTTGCTTGCCAACCCCCCGAGTCCAAGTGCACGTGCGACCTTGATACTGGAGCGAACGATCGAGTCGTCGATGATCATGATTGTCACCGTCG
>CBDUNQ010000472.1:0-2490 GCA_965368625.1 uncultured Gammaproteobacteria bacterium | reverse complement strand
CAGGTGGCGGCCGCCACGATCCGGGAAGGTGATATCACTGCCACCTATCAGCAATGGCGCATTGCCGGTGAAGTGCGTGAATTGCTGTGGTCATTACGCATCGCAGAAACCGAAGTGGATTGGGCCCAGCGTGCCTTGCAGGGAGCGAAGGCCCTGGAAGCCGATGTGCGCAAACGCGTGGCGGCCGGGGAACTGGCGCCCGCGGATTTGTTGCTGGTGCAAACGGAAACCCTGGCGCGAAAAGCCGATGTGGTCAGTGTCGAATCCCTGCGCGATGGTTTGCTTGCCACCTATCACACAATGTCCGGCTTGAAGACGCTGCCGGATTCCATTACCGAACCGGCGACATCGCGCACGGCAGTAGCCGATGACCATCCGGCGTTACAGCTTGCACTGGCTGTCGCGCAACGGGCCATGGCGCAACAGGCTCAGGTCCGTGGGGAGCAGCGCGCCAATCCCGTATTGAGCCTGGGCAGCGTGCAGGAACGTCCCGAATCCGGCCTCTCCTACGACTCCGCCGTGATGATGCAGATTCAAGTGACGCTGGGTACGGCGCGCCATGCCGCGCCACGCAAGGCGGAAGCCGAACGGCGCTTGACTGAGGCACAAACGGCGTTGGCCAAGGTAAAGCGTGAACTGGAGCAGGCATTGATCCGCGCCCGACAGGAAACCGAGCAGGCGGCACGGGCAAGCGTTTTATCGAAACAGCAACAGGACCTGACTGCGGAAGGACTGCGGCTGAGTATGCGTGCCTTTGCACTGGGTGAAAGTGATTTATACACCCTGTTACAGGCACGTACACGTGCCCTTTCCAGCGAGCGGGATTATCTGCTGCGGCTTCATGAGCAAGATCGCGCCACCGCCCGTTACCACCAAGCCCTCGGAGTGATCCCGCAATGAAAACCATGCTGACCACTGCATTATTGTTTTTCAGTATTCCTGTATGGGCTACTGATGTGATTCCCTTCAGCGAAGCCCAGCGGAATGCGCTGGGGATTGAAACCATGTCCATTGCGGTTATTCAGGACCGGCTGGGACAGCGTCTTCCTGGAAAGGTGGCGGTACCCAATGATCAGTTGCAAGTGGTGACGGCTCCTCAGGAAGGACTGGTCGCCAGCCTGCTGGTGGCCGAGGGTGAGGAAGTGCAACAGGGGCAAACCCTGCTGCATATAGAAAGTCCACGCCTGCTGGCATTGCAAGGCGAATACCTCGAGGTGCGCACCCGTTATCAACTCGCCAGATCCACCTATCTGCGTGATCAGCAATTGAGTAAGGAAGGGATCATTGCCGAGCGCCGGTTACTGGAATCCAGGACGCAATACCAGACGCTGGAAACCTCCCTGGCGCGCGCCAGGCGCATGCTGGAATTATCGGGGATGGATGATGAAGACCTGAAAAACCTGGAAGCGAGCCGCAAGCTGAGCAGTAGCCTTCGCGTCAAGGCCCCCTTCAGCGGAGTGGTGCTAGAGCAATTGATCACTGCAGGTCATCGGGTGGAAGCCGCCGATCCTCTGTATCGCATGGCAAGGCTTGATCCCTTGAGGCTGGAAATCCATGTCCCTCTGGAGCAACTGGGTGATACGCTCGTAGGCCAGGCCATTGCCCTTTCCGATGTGGATATACAGGGGCAGGTCATCACTGTGGGCCGTATGGTCCATGGTGCCGATCAGGGTGTGCTGGTACGGGCAGAGATCAGTAAAGGCGCCGAGCAGTTGCGACCCGGTCAGTTTGTTCAGGTGCAACTTGCCGTGGCTGTGAAGGCCAGCAGTTATTCGGTACCCAAGGCGGCCATTGTGAACTCGCAAGGTAAGAGCTGGGTATTCGTCGAACATGCAGAAGGATTCCAGCCCGTATCCGTTACCGTGCTGGGTGAAGACGCCGGGCAGGTAATTATGAAGGCGGACCTCGGTGCCCAGAGTCGCATTGCTGCCAGCGGCAGCGCCGCCATCAAGGCCGCCTGGCTGGGAGGCGCGGAATAATGTTAGCGCGCCTCATACAATTCGGGTTGACCCAGCGGATCCTGACCTTACTCATGATCGTATTGATCATTGGCAGTGGCTGGTATGCCTTTCGCACCACACCTATCGATGCCTTTCCCGATGTATCCACCACCCAGGTGAAGGTCATCATCAAGGCGCCAGGCATGACGCCGGAGGAGGTCGAGAGTCGGATAACGGCCCCTATAGAAGTGGAATTATTGGGCATTCCCAATCAGGTCATGCTGCGTTCGGTTGCGAAATACGCATTGACGGACATCACTGTCGACTACCATCGGCCATCGGTCAACGAGCGAGAGATCTGGGGAGGATTGGTACCGTACGGCGCCGTATGGCGCGCCGGAGCCAACGACAACACCACAATCACCTTTGCCGATGATGTGCAGGTAGAGGGACAGGCAGTGGAAGCGGGGACCTACGGTCTGCACATGCTGCCGACCGAAGAGTCCTGGACGGTGATCCTCAGCAACAACAGTACGTCCTGGGGCAGTTT
>CBDUNQ010000471.1:0-2507 GCA_965368625.1 uncultured Gammaproteobacteria bacterium | reverse complement strand
GTTCGCTGACGGGTTAGGGGTGACATGCGGCCTCAGCCTTCGGGTTGAGGCCGCATGTCATTGCGAGCCGCGAAGCGGCGCGGCAATCTCCTTAATCTGGCATAGACTTTCCTATCAGGCTGACTGCCAACGTACAGAGATTGCCGCGCTTCGCTCGCAATGGCGGTGATTTTTTTTGAATCCCTCACTCCTTCGGGTCGAGGCACCACGCGCAGGGTTTCGCGTTTCACCACGGATTTCTAGAGTTGCGCAAATACCCGTTCGGCACTATCCAGGGTGCGCTGAATCTGTTCTTCGGTATGGGCGGCGGACACAAATCCGGCCTCGAAGGCCGAAGGTGCCAGATAAACCCCTTCCGTGAGCATTCCATGGAAAAACAGCTTGAAGCGGTCCTGGTTGCATTGACTGGCCTGGAAGAAGTTGGTGACGTGCGCTTCTTCTGTGAAAAACAGACCGAACATCCCACCCACCTGATTGGTGCTGAAGGGAATGCCGGCCTTTTTGGCGCGCGCGGTAAGGCCTTCGGTAAGTTGCCGGGTGGAAGCTGTCAGCCGGTCAAAAAATCCCGGTGCGGAAATCAGTTCCAGGGTGGTCAGGCCGGCGGTCATGGCAATGGGATTGCCTGACAGGGTCCCGGCCTGGTAGACCGGCCCCAGGGGAGCGATCTGCTCCATGATTTCACGTTTCCCGCCGAAGGCCCCCACCGGCATACCACCTCCCACCACTTTTCCCAGGGTAGTGAGGTCCGGACGCACGCCATAGTGTGCCTGGGCGCCTCCCAGCGCCACACGAAAGCCGGTCATGACTTCATCAAAGATCAATACCGTGCCATAGTCATCACAGATCTTTCGTAAGCCTTGCAGGAAACCCGGTTGCGGGGGGACGCAATTCATATTGCCCGCCACCGGCTCCACGATGATGGCCGCTACCTGTCCTCCCACATGGGCAAAGGCTTCCTGTACCTGCTCCAGGTGGTTGTATTCCAGGGTGATGGTGTGCTCCGCCAGGGCAACCGGCACTCCCGGGGAAGTGGGTACCCCCAGGGTCAGGGCTCCGGAGCCGGCTTTCACCAGCAGGGAATCGGAATGCCCATGGTAACAGCCTTCGAATTTGACGATTTTATCGCGGCCGGTAAAGCCCCGTGCCAGGCGAATAGCGCTCATGGTGGCTTCCGTGCCGGAGCTGACCATGCGCACCATGTCCATGGAGGGCACCAGTTCACACAGGCGGTCGGCCATTTGGGTTTCGATGGCGGTCGGCGCTCCGAAACTCAGGCCGCGGCTGGCGGCATCTTGCACCGCAGCCACCACCTGTGGATGGGCATGCCCCACAATCATCGGGCCCCAGGAACCCACGTAATCGATGTATTCATGGTCGTCCGCATCGTACAGGCAGGCACCGGCCGCCCGTTGGAAGAACAGGGGTTCTCCGCCGACGCCCTTGAAGGCCCGCACCGGTGAATTCACGCCACCGGGAATGTGAATCTGGGCCTGGGTAAACAGTTGATGGGATTGGCTCATGGCAAACTTCCTTCGTGTTCGATACGGGGCTGGCGTGATTTCACCCCATCATGCCCCAAGGTGCAAGGTGAATGGTCTGCAGGTTATCTTCTGCTATCAACGGGAGGGTGGGAACAGTGTCTTGAATCCCTTGGCTGCCGCGCGGATGTCGGCTTGACCAAATACCCCGTGGATCACCGCCAGCAGATCGGCGCCCGCTTCCAGCAATTGCGGGGCATTGGCATGAGTAATGCCACCAATGGTGCACAAGGGTAGCGACAATTCCCGTCGGGCTTCGCGTAGCAGCGTCAAGTCAGCAGCGCTGGCTTGCGGCTTGGTATTGGAGGGGAAAAAACGTCCAAAGGCAATATAGTCGGCGCCGGCCTGGGCCGCTTCCCGGGCGCGTGCCAGTTGGTTGTAACAGGAAATGCCGATAATGGCATTGGGTCCCAGTCGCTGGCGAGCTTCAGCCAGGGGCATATCTTCGCCGCCGAGGTGTACTCCGGCGGCACCACAGGCCAGGGCCAGTTCCACATCGTCATTGATGATAAGCGGTACTTCATGGCTGGCACACAGGGTTTGCAGGGCAATGGCCTGGGCGCGCCGCAGCGGGGCGTGGCTGGATTTGTCGCGGTATTGCACCAGGGTGGCGCCTCCCGCAATGGCGTGTCCCACGGCATCCACCAGCCGGTCCGCCGGTAGCAACTGACTATCGGTGATGGCATACAGGCCTTGCAGGGCAACCATCAGCTCTCGTCCGAATCGTGGGCCCAGAACAAGCGGTTGGGTATGGATTGCCCCATGCCCAGACGGTAGCCCTGCTTGAGGGCTTCCCAGGTATAGTCCTGGGCTTCATGTATCGCTGAAAACGGTTCCAGCCCCTGTGCCAGCAAACCGGCGATACTGGAAGCCAGGGTGCAGCCCGAGCCATGGTAGGTGCCGGGCAGGCGGTTCCAGGTAAAGGTTTCCAGCAAACGATGATTGCCATACAGGCTGTTGATTACATCC
>CBDUNQ010000470.1:0-2527 GCA_965368625.1 uncultured Gammaproteobacteria bacterium | reverse complement strand
CAATTCACGGTACACTTCGAAGTTCATATTGAAGACCATGATTCACTCATCTACGTAGACCCCACCCGTTTCAGGCAGATCATGGGCAATCTACTCTCCAATGCCGTGAAATTTTCCCATGCAAACGCCCAGGTCACGATCACACTCAGGCAGGATGCAGGCTCTGTACGCATTGAAATCGCCGATACCGGCGTTGGCATTCCGGAAGGCTTCCGTGCCCGTATTTTTGAAAAATTCACCCAGGCGGATTCTTCGGATACCCGTCACAAAGGAGGCACCGGCCTGGGTCTCAACATCTGCAAATCTTTGGTGACACAAATGGGTGGAGAGATCAGCTTCACGTCCAGCAAGGGTCGTGGAACCACCTTTTCTCTGCTATTCCCGCTGGCAGAAGCAACGCACTCAGGGATTTCCGCCTGAAAAACGTTTTTTTCAGCGCAGGCTTATACATAACCACAGGCTGCATACGTTTCCAGGCGCATTCGTGATAATTTCAACACGGCAATCATTCCGAATCGGAGCGCTGCAGGAAGGGCAAAGGCTGAAATGGCCCCAGAAATTCTCGCGTCCACCACTGACCGGTCTCGGCGTGAAGTGTTGTACTTGCAAAGTGATACCGGTATGCCTCCACCCGCAGATAGCGGGGCGCCTCACCGCTGAAGGGATCTTCCTTCATCAGCGATATTACCCTGGGTGAGCCCATCAGCAAGGCCTGAAGGAAATCCGCAAACCAGGGCATATGCCGGGGGTGCAGGGTAACAAACCACATTTGCCAATCCAGGCGCGGCTGGTGCGGAATTACAAAAGCGGGACGCTGATATACATCTCCGGGTTTGTATTTGAACACATAGGGTTTCCAGCTGATTCCATCCACAGAACCACTGATCTCGAGCTCGATGCGCTCCGACTTCATGCTGCCGAATACATGGTAGCTGCTGACCACACGCCACGATTCGGCACTGTCGAGTAATTTTCCCGCCAATCCACTGACGGGTTCCATGCGCACCATTTCCCAGAGGTGACCGCCACTGGCAATGAGAATAAAACCCGTCAACAAACCCAGGCCCAGTTTTCTTGAAAACGTCGCCCGCGGAACTGGATTCCCCGCCAGTATCGGTTCGACCATCCGTTTCGGCAATACCCTTTTGACTGCCGCATCGTCAAAAAGAAACAGGCACAGGGCGATGGTCAGAAAGTTGAACCAGTTGTGGTTACTGCTCAAAATGATCAATAGTTGCCACAATATGGTCAACCAGGCCGCCGTAAAACGCCATGGCCGTGACAAAAACATCATAAAGGGCACCAGCAATTCAATCACCAGTGTGGCAGCCGTACCGAAGCGCAACAGGGCATCGGGTAAATGATGAAAATACCAGGCCAGGGGGCTTGGAAGCGGTTGCACCTCGAAATAGTGATGCAAGGCCGTTAAGCCGGACCAGTGCTCATCCTGGGTTACGATCTTGGACAAGCCGGACATGAAACGCAGTCGAAACAGCAGCCAGCGAAACAGCCATACCACCAGGCGTGATCCGGGTGTAAGGAATATGGCCAGAAACCCTGCCTCCAGCAACAAGCCATCCCATTGAAAATTCAAAAACACCTGACAGGCATGGTACAGGGACAGGTACAGTAGGAAGGCACTCAGCAACGCCAGCCGTTGCCAGCGATTCAGCATGATCAATACAGCCAATATACAACCAGCCACAGCCGCACCGGACAGGGCGGCATCACTGGCCGAGATCCAGAACAGGGTCGGGTAGCGAAAATAATGAGCCAAGCCGGCTTCCGGTGCCACCCGTGCCAGCTTTTCCGCCAGTGGATCGATTCCCTGGCTGCCTACCAGCGCTTCCACCTGAACCAATAGAGAGGCGAAGGCAATCAGATAAAACAATCCCATCAACCGCAGGAACAGGGCGGCAATGAGTTGGTATTGATCAGCATTGGCAATTTTCATCGCTTTTCAGCATAGTGCGCCGCAGCAGAAACTTCCTGCACGGATGCTGATCTTTATTGATCCGGCGCAATGATCCATGACTTATTCCAAATGCGATAGTCACATGGCTGCCACGCAGGGCTTGTGTGCAGCGTCATCCCACTGACTTGTTCCACCGCTCTCCATGAGCGTAGGCTATGGGAATTGGATGATTTCCCTACGAGGCACCAGGTAACGGCAGATATCATGGAAAGGGATACGGAGAAAGAAATACTGGCACTGCAGGAACGCATCCGTGACTGCCGCCTGTGCGCCACCTATCTGGATCATGAACCCAAGCCGGTATTCCAATTCAGTGCCAGCGCCGAACTTTTAATCGTCGGACAGGCACCGGGCCGTAAGGCACATGATTCAGGCATTCCCTTCAATGATGTCAGTGGTGACCGTCTACGCGACTGGTTATGTCTTACGCGCGATGAATTCTATGATGCCGGCCGTGTGGCGCTGGTTCCCATGGGCTTCTGCTATCCGGGCCGTGGCCGCTCCGGTGATCTGCCCCCACGCAAGGAATGCGCCATCACCTGGCGCAAGCCG
>CBDUNQ010000469.1:0-2529 GCA_965368625.1 uncultured Gammaproteobacteria bacterium | reverse complement strand
CACTACAGGCGGATTTTATGTACCGGTTCAGGTTTCGCACAATTCAATTATTGATATTGATGCTCATGTTGCCACTGGCGCATGCCAAAAAGCCCAGGGAAGATGCGGCGGAATACGATCGTCATGAAATTCGACAGGAGTCGTCGCATCCTGAGCGGCCGTTACGGGGAAGGGTTTATAACCCGGATCACCGTGATCAGGGTCGCAACGATGCACCCGGCAAGAGTCTCTCCCAGGCCATTGACGAAGCCCGGCAGCGCAGCGGTGGTCGGGTATTATCCGCGGAACCCTACCGTGACCGGCGCGGTGCACATTACCGGGTGAAGGTATTGACGCCCAATGGGCGTATCCAGACCCTGTATATCAATGCTGATTAGGCACCAGATCCGTTAATTCCATGCGTATTCTACTGATTGAAGATGAAGGCCAGTTGCGTAATCAGCTGCAGCAACAGTTGACACAGGAAGGCCATGTGGTGGATCTGGCTGTGGATGGCGAAGAAGGTCTGTATGCGGGACGCGAATTTCCCGTGGATATCGCCATTGTGGATCTGGGATTACCAAAGATGTCCGGAATGGAAGTGATACGGCGTTTGCGCACAGAAGGTATGGCCTATCCCATATTGATCCTTACCGCCCGCGGCCGCTGGCAAGACAAAGTGGAAGGCCTGGAGGCGGGGGCGGATGATTATCTGGTCAAGCCGTTTGAATTCGAAGAACTACTGGCGCGGCTGAGAGCCCTGTTACGGCGTGCATCGGGCTGGAGTCAATCCAGTCTGCAGTGTGGCCCGATTGTGTTGGATACCGGCAGCCAGCGGCTGGAAGTCAATGGGAAAACCGTAGAGCTCACCAGTTACGAATACCGGGTACTGGAATACCTGATGATGCATAGTGGCGAAGTGATTTCCAAAACCGTGTTGACCGATCACCTCTACGAGCAGGATTATGATCGGGATAGTAATGTAATCGAGGTATTTGTGGGGCGTTTACGCCGCAAGCTGGATCCGGACAATCAGCTGAAACCCATTGAAACCCTGCGTGGCAGGGGCTATCGGTTTACCCTTGCGCGTGGCAATTGATGATCATGGGCAAGCGCTCATCACCAGGCCCGCGATGGGCAGTGGTTTCATGACGTTTTCACAACAAGAGAACCACTGATGCAATCCCTTTCCTTTCGCCTCAGTCTGGCAGCCGGTATTGTACTGGCCTTGTTCCTGGGCTTGACGGCCTGGGCACTGGACCGCGCATTTCGTGATACGGCGGAACGTATGGTGCACGATCGTTTGCAGGCGCAGATCTATGGTCTATTGGCAGCGGCCGATCTTGATCCGGATGGAAGTATCGATATGCCGCCTACCTTGCCTGAGGAGCGTTTCCAGCGACCGGACTCCGGGCTGTATGCACAGATACAGGACTCGATGAATGAAATCGTATGGCGCTCACCATCACTGGTTTTGACGGATATGCCCACCGCACCCGTGCTGGCCCCAGGGCAATGGCGTTTCATGCGCGTGGATAACCAGGGTGATGAAGAGCAATGGTTTCTGCTGGCACTGGGCATCGCCTGGGAACTGGAGGATAAAAGTCTCGATTTCACCTTCAGCATTGCAGAAGAGCCGAATACCTTCCGCGCTCAATTGAACCGGTTTCGCAATAGCCTGTGGGGTTGGTTTGCCGCCCTTGCCGCGGGTCTGTTGCTGACCTTGGTGCTGGTGCTGCGCTGGGGTCTATCCCCCCTGCGCCATGCGGAGCGGGAACTGAAGGCCATTGAACGGGGGGAGCAGGAAGGCATCAGTGGCCAATATCCGCGTGAACTCCGTGGCTTGACCGATAACCTCAATGCCTTGCTGGGTACGGAGCGGGAACGACTGCGGCGCTATCGGGATGGTCTTGCCGATCTTGCCCATAGTCTGAAAACCCCGCTGGCCATTCTGCGTGGCGTGGGTACCACTGCAGAACCACCGGAAGAACGGGATGCAACGATCCGTGAACAGACAGAGCGTATGGGGCAGATTGTGGATTACCAGCTGCAGCGGGCCGCCTTGTCAGGCCGCAGCGCCTTGATGAAACCGGTGGAATTGAAGCCCTTGCTGATGCGTATACAGGTGGCTCTTTCCAAGGTGTATGGCAACCGTGACATCGTTTGTGAGTGGCAACTGGATGCGCAGGTGCAGGTACGGGCCGATGAGGCGGATTTGCTGGAATTGTTGGGCAATGTACTGGATAACGCCTTCAAGTGGGCCTCATCCCGAGTGCTGATCCGTGTCGACACCCGCAGAGAGAGTGTGCGGATTGTGGTGGAAGATGATGGTCCCGGTATTCCCGAAGCGCAACGTGGCGCGGTATTGAACCGTGGCGTGCGTATGGATAGCACCACACCCGGGCAGGGAATCGGCCTGGCGGTGGCCCGGGATATCGCTCAAGCCTATGGTGGCGATATTGAAATTCACGCCAGTGAAACCCTGCGAGGCGCCAGCATACAGATTTCATTGGCTTGTAGCTAGGGCAGTTTCTTTCGGGTATGCCTCAG
>CBDUNQ010000468.1:0-2538 GCA_965368625.1 uncultured Gammaproteobacteria bacterium | reverse complement strand
CCTTGCCTTCCCGGTCGAGTTTATTGATGAAGGTAAAGATCGGCGTAGTGCGTAAACGACACACTTCCATGAGTTTGATGGTACGGTCTTCCACCCCCTTGGCCACGTCGATCACCATGAGTGCCGAATCCACGGCGGTGAGGGTGCGGTAGGTGTCTTCGGAGAAGTCTTCATGGCCCGGGGTATCGAGCAGATTCACCATGGCATTACCATAGGGGAACTGCATTACCGAAGAAGTCACAGAAATTCCGCGTTCCTTTTCCATGCTCATCCAGTCGGAAGTGGCATGACGCGCTGCCTTGCGGCCCTTGACCGTACCGGCCAGCTGGATAGCGCCTCCGAACAACAGAAGTTTTTCCGTGAGGGTGGTTTTTCCCGCATCGGGGTGCGAGATGATGGCGAAGGTGCGGCGACGGCCCACCTCTTTTTTGAGAACACTCATGTTTCCAGGGCCTTGCAAAAGAGAGCGCGTATTGTACCGGATCTCCGCGGCGCGGTAATCCTCTCTGTACTAAGGAGCGAAGATCGTGGGGCGTCAACGAGTTATGGCCATACTGAGCCAGACTTTGCCAAACACCGCAGGGCAGAGATACAGGCTACTCTGTGAGGGATTTCGCCAGTACCAGCGCATCTTCGCGGCCATGCTGCATGGGGTAATAATCCTTGCGAATGCCGATTTCGTTAAAACCCATTTTTTCATAGAGGGCTATGGCGGGGATATTGGAAGGCCGCACTTCCAGTAGTACCGTATCGGCATTGTGGCGCAGGGCCAGATGCAAAAAATAAGACAACAGTTTACGCCCCAGCCCCTGACGCTGGTGCTCCGGTGCCACGGTGAGATTGAGGATATGGGCTTCCCCAACGGCGACGCTCATCACCCCATAGGCACGGACGCCCCCCTGACGCTCATAGAGCCAGCATCCATAGCCCACACGGATACAATCCCGAAAGATTCCCCGCGTCCAGGGATGCGGGTAAGCACGTTGTTCGATTTCCATCACCTGGTCGAGATCCGTGTTTTGCATGGGCCGGAACTGGCCGGCGAATTCATTGGCGGCAATATTCATAAACTGGGGATAAGCGAAAACTACGGGGTATTGTGCATCAGCAGGCCGGTCTGGGCAAAAAACCGGCCCTTGGGTGCCTGTTCACCGGGAAGGGGCAGGATAGAGGGTGACCTTGGTGGGCTTTCATGGTCCTGAAGCCCTCTGTTCCAGGGAAAGGGCCAGCAGGAGATCTTCCCAGGCCTTGCGTTTTTCCGCCGGAGAACGCAACAGGTAAGCCGGGTGGTAAGTGGCCACCAGGGGAATTTGTGCTTCCCCATAGGCGTGCACCTTACCCCGCAGTTTGCCAATGGGCTTATCGGTTTGCAGCAAGTGCTGCGCGGCCACCCGGCCCACAGCCAGTATCAACCTGGGTTGCAGCAAGGCCACCTGGCGCTGCAGATAAGGTGTACAGCAATGAACTTCATCACTGTGGGGATCGCGGTTCCCCGGGGGGCGACATTTGAGGATATTGGCGATATACACCTGGTCCCGCTGCAAGCCCACGGCCTGCAGCATGGCGCTCAGCAGATTTCCGGCTCGCCCCACGAAGGGCAAACCCTGACGATCTTCCTCTTCACCCGGGGCTTCTCCCACCAGCAGCCACCGTGCCTTGGGATCACCCGCTCCAAACACGGTCCGGGTACGCGTTTCATGCAGGCCACAGCGGGTACATTGGGCCACGGCCTGTTGCAGGCGGTTCCAGTCCATGGCTTCCACATCCAGTAGATCCATGGCAGGTGCGGTGGTGATGGACGGCTTGGATACCGATACCTGGTCCTGCTTATGCGCTGTGGTGTCAGGGGCTGGAACCGGTGGCTGCCCTTCTGCCACCGCCCCACGCGGTTGCCACACCTGGATACCCATGGCATCCAGGTAGGCGCGTTGTTGTGCTGGCGAGAGGCTCACGGGGCGGCCGCCTATACGTCACCGCGTTGTGGGTGTTCCCGCTCCAGGGGCTGCATCACCTTGTTCAGGGCATTGATATAGGCCCTGGCCGAGGCAATCACAATATCCGTATCCGCCCCCTGACCATGGACGATCTTGCCATCCCGGGCCAGGCGTACGGTGACTTCTCCCTGGGCATCGGTGCCACTGGTGATATTGTTCACTGAATACAATTGCAACTCGGTATCACTGTGAACGATTTCCTCCAGGGCCCGGAAGGTGGCATCCACCGGTCCGCCCCCTGGCGCACTGGCCTGCTGCTCCACACCATTGACGGCCAGGGTCACCTGGGCCACCGGGGTTTCCCCGGTTTCCGAGCACACCTTCATGGCCACCAGCTTGAATTGCTCATTATCGGCTTCCTGGTGGGCATCGGTGATCAGCGCCTGCAGATCTTCATCGAAGATTTCATGTTTTTTATCGGCCAGCTCTTTGAAGCGGGCAAAGGTTTCATTGAGGGTTTCTTCCGATTCAAACTCGATACCCAATTCCTTGAGGCGACTTTTAAGGGCATTACGGCCGGAATGCTTGCACAGCACGATACGAT
>CBDUNQ010000467.1:0-2544 GCA_965368625.1 uncultured Gammaproteobacteria bacterium | reverse complement strand
CGCCCCACCAAAGGAACTATGAGCATGGGCCACCACCACCAGGTCCGCATAGTCGGCAGGATGGCCGGTATCGCGTAACCAGTTTTCGGCTTCACCGGGAATCCGGCACAGTTCTTCATCAAACTTCCATTGCTTGAGGACAAAGGTGCCCAGGGTGCTGCGCAACCGGCAAAGGATGTGCTCCAGGCGTTCCTGATCCTGGCGCAATTCCGGTAACTGATCCACATACTGGAGAATCGGGAAGATACCGATATCGTGGACCAGTCCCGCCAGCAAGGCACGGTTGGGGTCCAGTCCGCGCCGGTGACGTGCCAGCACCGCGCTGATGGCCGCAACGCGACGGCTGTGGTCCCAGACCGCCTGCATGCGCTTTCCAATGATAGCGGATTTGGGCTTGAAACCCTGGCGCAGGGCGAAGACATACACCAGGTTGCGCGCGGTATGCAGGCCCATGCGCATGAGGGCGTGCTGACAATCGCTGATGGTGCTGGCACCCCGATAGAGGGAACTGTTGGCCACCTGGATGATGCGGGCGGCCAATGCCGGGTCCAGTTGTATGAGACGGGCAATATAGGTGCAATCCCGCCGGTCACTCTGAATGGCGCTGCTCACCTTGAGCAGCCAATCCGGTGGGCTGGGCAGGATCAGCTTACCCGACTTGGCATCGGCGAGAATCTGTTGAATCAGGGTCAGGTCGGCATCCATGGCATGTTCCTTTCGCGCCCTAGCTGAGACGTTGCAGCTTGCTGAAGATCTGGCACTGATTGCGTCCCTGCGCCTTGCCGAAATACAGGGCCTGGTCCGCTTGCCGCAGCAAGTGTTCCAGGCGATCCGGTTGCTTACGCGCCAGGGTATGATTCAATGTGGCAATGCCGATGGATGCCGTAATCTGAATTTCCTTTTCATTGGCGCTGAATTGTACCGACCGTAAGGAGCTGAGGATTCGATCCCCCATTTGCAGAGCGCCTTCTTCATCGGTGTTTGCCAGGGCGAGTACAAATTCTTCCCCGCCGTAACGCGCCAGGATGTCGCCGTCGCGGGTTTGTGCCTTCAGCAGAGTCGAGGTGACCTGCAGTACCCGGTCACCCATTTCATGGCCATGGCTATCGTTGATCTGCTTGAAATGGTCCAGGTCCACCATCAGTACACTGAAATGATGTCCGTGGCGTTCCGCCACAGAAAGGGCACTGCTGGCTTCCGCAAAGAAAAAGCGCCGGTTATGCAGCCCGGTGAGTTCATCCACGATGGAAAGCTGATGATAGCGACGCTTCAATTCCTCCGCTTCCTCCAGTGCCTGTTCCAGTTCACGGGTGCGACGGATGATTTCCGCTTCCATCTGGTGATGATAGCGCCAGTTGGCAATGATCTGCCCGAGAAAACCGGCGAATACCTGTAACAGGCGCTCGTGGGATTGGTTGAAGAATTTCACTTCGGGGTGGGAGACATTGACCACACCCAGTACCTTGTCATTGAGTACCACGGGCATACAGATCAGTGACCCGATGGTGGCGGCGTATTGTTTTTCCGGGGGCAGAAACCGGCTTTCCGTGGGGCAGTCGCGGCAATGTTGCATACGGCCGGTTTCCGCGGCCATGCCGATAATGCCTTCGCCGAGATTGAATATCATGGGACTGCGCTTGGGAGCCGCGGTGTTTTGCTTTTCCGCGTGCATGAGGTCGTGCCAGTCGAGGCCGCTGGCACAGGAAAGCCGGTCACCTTCCAGTAAAAAAATGGAGCAGCGTTCCAGGTCATGATTTTCCATCAACACCTGCATGGCGCCACGCAATAACTGGGATTCATCCGGTTGCTGCATGGTCAGGCTGGAGAGGCCGCGCAGGGCGGATAGATCTCCTACCAGACGCATGAAGCGTTGGCTGAGTTCCTGATAGGCTTCGACAAAGGGAGCGCTATCCACGGCCGCCATCCTGTGCCAGGGTACGGGCCAACTCCAGGGTTTGCTGATAGCGTTCCTGCAACTGTAAGAGGGCATCCAGGACCTGTTCTCTGGGCAGGTCCAGGCCATGATCGGTGCTTACCTCGTTGGCATCGAGTGGATGGTCTGGCTGGCAAAAATTGGCGTTCACCAACTGGCTGCAATAACCCACCAGACGAATGGCGCGCCACTCCGCTTCACGGTAGCCGGGTTCCTGATGGTGGTACATCACATCGAGCAGGGGGGTGGGAAGATGCCACTTGCGGCCCAGTACCATACCTGCTTCTGCAGATCCGAGTCCGATGGCATTGGATACCAGGCTTTCCAGAGGGATGTCCGAAGACTCCGCGTATTGTGTATAAGCAGCCTGCATCTCCGTTGGGAACAGGTGCACCAATACCAGGTCACCCAGACGGTGCAGCAGCCCACCCAGGAACAGGTATTCGCTACTGCCTGAAGACAATTGCGCATGGGGCGCCAATTGCTTTGCCAGACTGGCGGTGAGCATGGCATTGCACCAGAAACGGTCCAGGGCAAAGGCCGGGCACTGACGCGTGGTAAAAGGGGCACTCAGGGCGATGCCCAATGCCAGGCTTTTTACCAGATTCAGC
>CBDUNQ010000466.1:0-2545 GCA_965368625.1 uncultured Gammaproteobacteria bacterium | reverse complement strand
ATGTCGCTGGCACCCTGGGTGAATGAATCCACAAGACTGGTGTGGCCGGATCGCGTGGTTCGCATATCTGAAAACTTCAAATTGGGTGACGTGGAATTTGTATTGACTCCCATGGGGGCTGCCCATTCGGATGGCGACCTGGCCATGTATGTAAAGCCGGATCGGGTATTGCTTTCCGGTGATGTAATCTTTGAAGGGCGTGTACCTTTTGTGGGAGATGCCGATACCCTGGCCTGGCTCGAGGTTCTGGCCTTGCTGGAAGAATCCCGCCTGTCCGCCCTGGTGCCCGGTCATGGGGGTGTGGCGGAAAATCCCACCGAGGCGATACGTGCCACACGGGAGTACCTCTCCTATCTCAGGCAGGTGATGGGGGAAGCCGTGCGGGATTTCATACCCTTTGCCGAAGCCTATGAGGCGGCAGACTGGTCCACCTTTGAACATCTTCCCGCTTTTGCGGAAGCCAACCGGCGCAATGCCTACCAGGTGTACCTTTCCCTGGAGGCGGAATCCCTGCAGTAATGGGCTGTTCGCCCGCTTTTCCCTGCCCCGCCTGGTGGCGTTTACGTATCCCGGCAGGATAATAAGCGAACGTCTGTTGCAGGTGCTGGTGAAGCGGGACGATTACCCCTTATTCGCGAAGTGGTGAGAGGCCTGGGTTGTGCCGGTTGATATCAGCTGGCTTTTTCCTCATTTGGCTTGCCCCTCATCTTTCCTATGGCAAATTCCATTGCACCCCGGCCTGACAAGGAAAATGTGCAATGTGTGACTATACTGGATACTTCAGGGAAGGTGGGGAAGGAAGTAGTAGTAAAATAATAATAGGCTGTTTTCACTTGCTTGGCCGGGCTGAGCCGGTTGATTTCTTTGTTTATGCTTTTATGTGCCTTCCCAGGGTAGTAGTCATTCAGATGGATTCTATAAGGAGATCGTTATGGTTAGTCTGGAAAGAACCGTATTGTTATCTATGTTTTTTTGTGGGTGGTTACTGGGACCCGGTGGTGCAATCGCAGGCAACTGCAATCTTGAGGAGGACCCCGGAAACTGTGAACCGCCGCCTTGTGAAGAGGATTGTCCGCCACCCGCGGATGGTTTCTGTCACAACATTGGTGGTCCGCGGGACCTGGGCGCCAACTGCGACGGCACTGGAAACTGTGAAGTCCTGCTGGCGGATGGTAGTACCACGCTGAAGGTAGCAGAGGGTTATTTCCTGGGAATATTGATCCCCCCCAATAGCCCGGGTGCCCTGGCGGCCCATATTGCCCATGGCGATGGTCCGGTGGTGGCAACGTATGATCCGCCACTGCATCTGGCATCCACCGGACAGGTTCATAAGGCATCCAACGTGGAATGTCTCGGCAAGCGGGTACTTCCACAACCTCCAGAGCCTGGTAACTAGGGGTTTGCCATCCCATTAGGATGATTTTTCAGTAGTCTTTCCTCCCTCATGGGGACTGAAGCCGGCAAGGCTGGTGAATGAAGTATTCGGTTCGCCAGCCTTGCTCACCCCTGCAGAGGCATTTCACAAGGGGGGGGCGGAAGGACGGGGATATCCTTACAAGGCCGGAGGCAGGAAGGTGAACTTGGCGGGAATATCTTCGGGAATCCGGTTCTGTGCTGTTTGCCACACCAGGATGTCATAGTAGCTGCGGATATTTTCCACATAGCGTACCGGTTCACGTCCGCGTGCATAGCCATATTTGGTTTGCTTGTACCACTTTTTCTGGCTTAGCAGGGGCAAGTGTTTTTTCACCGTAACCCATTTATTGGGGTCGCTGCCATTGAGTTCCGTTAGATAGCGTGCATCTTCCAGATGGCCGAATCCCACATTATAGGCGGCCAGTGCCATCCAGGTACGGTCCGGTTCAAGAATGCTGTCCGGTAGACGTTGCTTGATCTGCTTGATATAGCGGGCACCCCCATGAATGCTTTGCTTGGGATCCAGCCGGTCTTTGAGACCCAGGTGGCGCATGGTGTTGAGGGTGAGCATCATGATGCCGCGTACGCCGGTGGGGGATCTGGCGTCCGGATCCCAATGGGATTCCTGGTAACCCATGGCAGCCAGCAGGCGCCAATCCTGATCCGTGTTTTTCGCCGCCTTTTCAAACAATGGCAGGTATTCCGGCAGTCGTTGCTCAATATGCCGCATATAGCGTCTTGTACCCACATAGTCGAGGCGTTCCACGTGACCATAGTGGCGATCAATGAGTTGTTGCAGAGTGCCATTTTTGCGAATCAAGGCAAAAAAACGGCTGGCTTCTTCATAGAGGCTGGTATCCTCATCGATGGGAAAGGCCCAGGCCAGTGGCTCCGGATCATTGATATCCATGGCAATGCGCAGTTCGGGATAAAAGCGTTTGTTGATATCCACTTCATTGGAATCGGCTATGGTGTATTCAATGACATCTTCCCACACCAGATTCAATAATTGCTCACTTTCCAGGTCATCACTCTCGCGCCACTCCAGGGCGGGGTACAGATCCTGTAATTCCTGTAAACGCTCCACATGACTGCTGCCGGCCACTACTTCCAGATTACCGCGCAGGGA
>CBDUNQ010000465.1:0-2549 GCA_965368625.1 uncultured Gammaproteobacteria bacterium | reverse complement strand
ATACCCCTTGTTTCCGCTCGGAAGCAGGCGCCTATGGCCGCGATACCCGCGGCATGATCCGTCAGCACCAATTTGAAAAAGTGGAGCTTGTGCAGGTGGTGCCTGCTAGCGAATCCTATGCCGTGCTGGAACAATTGACCGGTCATGCCGAAGCCATACTGCAAAAACTGGAAATTCCCTACCGTGTCATGGCGCTGTGTGCCGGTGACATGGGTTTTTCCGCGGCCAAGACCTATGACCTGGAAGCCTGGATCCCCAGCCAGAATTGCTATCGGGAGATTTCTTCCTGCAGTAATTTTGAAGCCTTCCAGGCGCGCCGCATGCAGGCGCGCTGGCGGCATCCGGATACCGGTAAACCAGAGCTGGTACATACCCTCAATGGTTCGGGTCTGGCCGTGGGCAGGACCCTGGTGGCGATTCTGGAAAATAATCAGCAGGAAGATGGCAGTGTGGCGATTCCTGCCGCGTTACAGCCTTATCTCGGGGGAGAGCAATCCATTACCGTCTGAACAAAGAAATCAGGCATTGGGCATGTGGGGTTCATCCAGGAGAAAGCTGGCCTGTTCCGGTCCCAGTTGCACCCGTTGTATACCGCTGCAGTCCAGGTTGTTTTTCGATTGATAGAGGGCTGCATCCACATTGTGCAGGATTTCATCCAGCGTACTCCCATGGGCCGGTGCTTCTCCCAGGGCGATGGTGGTGCCAAAATCCAGTCGGGATTCCAGCGCGTATTTCTTGACCTGTGACTGTATGCGTTGCGCTACGGCTTCCGCCTGATCCAGATCGGTATCGGGAAACATGAGTACGAATTCATCGCCGCCAAGACGGGCGGCGATATCAGAACCACGTATGGAATCCTTCAGTATCGCGGAAAAGCGCTGTAATACTTCATCGCCCTTGGCATGGCCATAGGAATCGTTGATGTGCTTGAAGCGATCCAGATCCGCAAGCATGACCGCCAGGCTGCCGCCATGGCGCTCGGTGTAGGGAAACAGGTAGTCGGCAAACTCATAGAGGGCGCGCCGGTTCATCAGCCCGGTGAGGGTATCCAGGCGGCTGCGTTGCTCCAGTTGCTTGCGGCTTTTCTCAATACGGGCCATGAGGATATAGCTGTAAATGAGAATGATGCCGCCAAACAGGTTCAGATACAGAAGCCCGGGACTGACCACCTGGTGATTATTGAGATAACGCAGGGTGAAAACCAGCATCAGGGCACCCAGGCAGCCCGCCAGAGCTTCGGCAAACATACGCATGCCATAACGCATACCATTACCCAGTACCACCATGATGAATACCAGCATGGATGGCGGGAGGGCGTAGGGGTCGTTCAGTACCGAGAGGGAAACGATGGCCACATCCAGCCACATGGCCAGGTGATAGCGTAGCGGGTAATGGTGCTGCCGGTAGGCGTGAAGTACCACGGCGGTATGCAACAGGAAATACAGGCCATAGGCCAGATTCAGTTGCGTGAGGCTCATCCATGCCGGCTCGATGCCCTCGGCCAGATTAAAGAAGACCAGGCCCAGGCCCAGGAACAGGTAGCGGGTAAAGAACTGGATTTGCTGCTCTGCCCAGCTGGGCGAGGTGCGGACCTCCATTTCGAGGGGGTTTCGGCGTTCCTGCTTACCGCGACGCTCTGACTGCTGGCCATCGACTTGACGTCGCCGTGATTCCATCTTTGTGAGTAAGCCTAAAAATAATGAAAATAAAATAAGTTAGCGATGTTTTTTACGAATTCACATCACTACAGTCCTGGGGCGCTTGGTTTAATTGTGGGTAGTTACTGTGCCTGTGGGATTTCCCTTGAAATATAACTGAATTCTAATGCTCCAGCAACCGAGACACTTTTCACCGTTAGGCCATGGAGAGGCGGGCTGTTATATATGAGAAACCAGCTTTGCATCCGGGACCAGACATTGAATGGCATCGGCGATCTGCAGTCGAAGTCCCTGTACCGGGCGAATGGAAACCCAGAGAATATTCAGTTTCAAATTCACTTCCGCGAACACAACATCCGACTCGAAGTTGGCTAATACCCCCTGAATCGCCACCATGGTGCGCTCCACCTGAATGCGGGGCTTGTCCCGAAGCTTGGGAAACAACATCATGAAATCACTCAAGGGTCGACCTTGTTCATCCACCGCGGGGGCGCGTTTATGGAGGGGTTCAGCGGCCGGCTTCAATAATGGGTACAGCGGATAAGAAAGTGAGTTCATAGTCGCGTACCCCAGATGTGGTTCAGTTTAACAACGCTTCAAAGGGCATGGAGGCGTGTGCTTCCATTTCCTCCAGGCGCCTTCTGGCTTCCTGAAGTGGGCCATGGGTAGCTTCACAGGATGCCAGTAAGGCCCGGGCCTCCAGGGTGATGGCTGCCCGTTGTTCCGGGTCAAATAACGGCAGAGCGGCTGCCAAACCGGGCTGGCTGTCACTGAGTAATGAGGGTACCAGTTCTGCTGTCGGAATGATGCCATCTTCACGCATTAGATCGGCCACCAGTGGCTGGTTCTGTAATGCAAAGTGGGTTTCCCGGGCCAGGTCTTCCTCATCCA
>CBDUNQ010000464.1:0-2551 GCA_965368625.1 uncultured Gammaproteobacteria bacterium | reverse complement strand
CTTGGCGCAGAACAGGCCGTCACGCTCCGGCTTGAAGGTACGGTAATTGATGGTCTCGGGCTTCTTCACTTCGCCGTAGGACCAGGAGCGGATCATATCGGGTGAGGTCAGACTGATGCGAATGGCATCAAAGTCTTCGGTCTGACCCTGGGGCTTCAATAGATTCAGTAAATCTTTCATATTCTCTCCCGTAGTTGTTGGCTGTTGACAGTCGCGGGATCCTTTTCAGGGAAACCGCCGCAGTGCCAACTCCTACTTGTCCAGCTCCAGTTCCAAATTGATACCCAGTGAGCGGATTTCCTTCACCAGTACGTTGAAGGATTCCGGCATACCGGCTTCCATGCGATGATCGCCATCCACGATGTTTTTGTACATCTTGGTGCGGCCATTCACATCGTCGGATTTCACCGTGAGCATTTCCTGCAGGGTATAGGCGGCGCCATAGGCCTCCAGGGCCCAGACCTCCATTTCCCCGAAACGCTGACCACCGAACTGCGCCTTGCCACCCAGCGGCTGCTGGGTAACCAGGCTGTAGGGACCGGTGGAACGGGCATGCATCTTGTCATCCACCAGGTGGTTAAGCTTCAGCATGTACATATAACCCACGGTAACCGGGCGCTCAAAGGCATCCCCGGTGCGGCCATCGAACAGAATGTTCTGCCCGCTTTCCGGCAGACCGGCAAGGCGCAGCATGGCTTTTATATCCTCTTCCGAGGCACCATCAAATACCGGCGTGGCCATGGGTACGCCTTTTTTGAGATTTGTCGCCAGGGCCAGAATCTCTTCATCACCGAGGGAATCCAGGTCTTCCTGCTTGCCACTGGTGTTGTACACCTGACCGAGGAATTTGCGGATTTCCGCCACCTTGGCCTGGGCCTGCAGCAATTTACCGATCTGTTCACCGACACCCTTGGCAGCCCAGCCGAGATGGGTTTCCAGCACCTGCCCCACGTTCATTCGGGAAGGTACGCCCAGGGGGTTGAGTACGATATCCACGGGAGTGCCATGCTCGTCATAGGGCATGTCTTCCACAGGAACGATCATGGAGATAACCCCTTTGTTCCCATGCCGCCCGGCCATCTTGTCACCCGGCTGGATACGACGCTTCACGGCCATGTAGACTTTGACCATTTTCAGCACGCCAGGGGCAAGATCATCGCCGGCGGTGAGCTTGGCGCGTTTTTCCTCCAGCTTGTCGTCAAAGGTCTTGCGCTGTTCCTTGAGCTGCTCGGCGGCGCGCTCCAACTGCTGATTGGCTTCTTCATTGTGCAACCGGATCTCAAACCATACATCCTGATCCAGTTCATCCAGGTACGCCTTGGTGATCTTACTGCCCGCCTTGAGCTTCTTCGGACCCCCATCGGCCACCTTGCCCAACAACAGTTTTTCCACGCGCAGGAAGATATCCTCTTCCATGATGCGCAGCTGATCATTCAGGTCCTTCTTGATGGCGGCAATCTGTTCGTTCTCGATCTGCAGGGCACGCTCATCCTTGGTGACGCCATCACGGGTGAAGACCTGTACATCGATCACCGTGCCATCCATACCGGAAGGCACTCGCAGGGAGGTATCCTTCACATCGGAAGCCTTTTCACCGAAGATGGCGCGCAACAGCTTTTCTTCCGGGGTCAGCTGGGTTTCGCCTTTGGGGGTCACCTTGCCTACCAGAATATCCCCCGGCTTCACTTCTGCACCGATGTACACAATCCCGGATTCATCCAGCTTGGACAGGGCGCTTTCACCCACATTGGGAATATCGCCACTGATTTCCTCGGATCCCAGCTTGGTATCCCGCGCCACACAGGTGAGTTCTTCGATGTGAATGGTGGTGAAACGATCTTCTTCCACCACCCGCTCGGAGATCAGAATGGAATCCTCGAAGTTATAACCATTCCAAGGCATGAAGGCCACGCGCAGGTTTTGGCCCAGCGCCAATTCACCCATATCGGTGGATGGACCATCGGCCAGTACGTCGCCGCGGGCAATCACATCACCGGTATGCACCAGCGGGCGCTGGTTGATACAGGTATTCTGGTTGGAGCGGGTGTACTTGGTGAGGTTATAGATATCCACACCGGGAATGCCCGCTTCGGTTTCGTCATCGTTGACGCGTACCACGATGCGGCTGGCATCCACGGAATCCACCACACCACCACGACGGGCCACCACGGTCACCCCGGAATCCACCGCCACGGTGCGCTCGATACCGGTTCCCACCAGCGGCTTTTCCGCCCGCAGGGTAGGCACCGCCTGACGTTGCATGTTGGAACCCATGAGTGCACGGTTGGCATCATCGTGCTCCAGGAAGGGAATCAGGGCCGCAGCCACCGACACAATCTGCTTGGGTGACACATCAATGTACTGCACCTGATCCGGTGTGGACATGGAAAATTCATTCTGGTGACGACTGGAGACCAGTTCATCAATGAGGTTGCCCTTGGCATCCAACGTGGCATTGGCCTGGGCAATGACATACTGACCTTCTTCAATGGCCGACAGGTAATCCACCTGATCGGTCACCTTGCCGTTATCCACCTTACGATAGGGGGTT
>CBDUNQ010000463.1:0-2556 GCA_965368625.1 uncultured Gammaproteobacteria bacterium | reverse complement strand
AAACTCCGGTGGTGGAAACTCCGGTAGTGGAAACTCCGGTGGTGGAAACTCCGGTAGTGGAAACTCCGGTGGTGGAAACTCCGGTTTCCATCGTCAACCGCTCATCACGCCCTCTGGATCCGAAACAACAGGCAGAAACTCTTTATAAGGATGCTTTACATGCCATCGATGCAAAACGCACACGTATTGCCATGGCGACCCTTGAAAAAGCATTACAGATTTATCCCGCTCATCTGGCCGCCCGACTCCAGCTCGCGGGCCTGTACATTCAACACCGTGAACGAATTCGCTTACAATCCTTGCTGGCCGATGGTTTCCAATTACATCCCCAGACACCCGCCCTTGCGCAACTCTATGGCCATACCCTGCTGCAGCAAGGGAGCACGGAAGATGCACGCATTGTGTTGGAAAGTGCAGCACTCAACGCGATTCATATGGCAGAGTACCAGGGCTTACTGGGCACCCTTTATCAAAAACTCGAAGAGTATCCGCGAGCCATCAGCCATTACCGTATGGCACTCGAAATGCAACCGGAAAAAGCCAGCTGGTGGTTTGGTCTGGCCATTTCCCATGATCAGCTGAATCATCGAGGCGAAGCACTGAACGCCTATCAGAAAGCCTTGCAGTACCCATTGAATGATGCGCTTCGCCGTTATGGAGAGAAGCGAGTACTCCAACTTTCAGGTCAGCATTCCCAATAACAGGCATCCTTACGATCATGAGTCAAACTGCACAACGTAAACGCATCCGCATCGGTGACCTGCTGGTCGAGAATAAAGTCATTTCTGAAGCCCAACTGCAGCAGGCGCTGGCCGATCAGAAGAAAAGCGGTCGCAAGCTGGGGCGTGTATTAATCGAAAACGGGTTTGTGGAAGAAGATGCCATGCTGGAGCTGCTTTCCCAGCAACTGGATATTCCCCATATTGATCTCAATACCTTTGAATTGAATCCCGAACTGGTGAAGCGTCTTCCGGAAACCCATGCCCGTCGCTACCGTGCCCTGGTGTTGAAGGAAACGCGTCAGGGCTTGCTGGTCGGAATGGCAGACCCAACAGATATCTTCGGTTACGACGATCTCGTGCGTATCCTGAAAAGCAACGTATTGCCTGCGGTGGTGAAGGAAAGCGATTTGCTGCATCAGGTGGATTACATCTATCAACAGGGTGCGCAACTCAAATCCATCGCCAGCGAAGTAGGGCAGGACCTCGATGAATCGGCATTTGATCTCGGTGCGCTGGTCACAGATACCAGCTCCAGTGATGCACCGGTTGTACGCCTGATTCATACCGTATTCGAAGAAGCGGTTAAGGCCAATGCTTCCGATATACATATCGAACCCGACGAAAATGCATTGCGTATCCGCCGACGCGTGGATGGCATACTTCACGAAACAGTAATGGATGACAAGCGCATTGCATCCGCGGTTATATCACGGCTGAAGTTGATGGGTGGCGCCGATATATCGGAAAAACGTCTACCTCAGGATGGACGCTTTTCCGTGCGCGTAAAGGATAAGAGTATTGATGTCCGCCTGGCTACCATCCCCACACAGAATGGTGAAGCTGCCGTCATGCGCCTGCTGGACCATGGTAGCGCTATGCGCAGCCTCGATGAAATCGGTATGCCGCCGGCCTTGCTGCCCCGTTTCCGCCAGGTAATCAATAAACCTCACGGCATTATTCTGGTTACCGGCCCAACCGGCAGCGGCAAGACCACAACCCTGTATGCTGCACTGGCGGAACTGAATAAACCACAAAAGAAAATCATCACGGTGGAAGATCCGGTGGAGTATCGCTTACCCCGCATTAATCAGGTTCAGGTGAATGCGAAAATCAATCTGGATTTCGCCCGTGTATTGCGTACCACCCTGCGACTGGACCCGGATATCATCCTGGTGGGCGAAATACGCGATCAGGAGGCAGGGGAAATCGCGTTACGCGCCGCCCTTACCGGGCATCTGGTACTTTCCACACTGCATACCAATGACGCCATCAGTTGTGCCACTCGCTTACTGGATATGGGAATGGAAGGTTATCTGGTAGCTTCTGCCGTGCACGCCATACTTGCACAACGGTTGATTCGCACAATCTGTTCGCGCTGCAAGACCGAGCAGACACTGGATACCGGCGAGCAAGCCTGGCTGCAGAGTACTGTGGGCAGTGATCTGGAAACCATACCATTCATGCATGGCGCGGGCTGTAACCATTGTAATCATACCGGCTATTACGGTCGTATCGGTGTATATGAATTACTGCTCATGGAGGGCCCATTGGTAGAAGCCTTGCGCCGGAATGATCATCAGGCTTTTGAAGAGGCCGCCAGCAAACAGGCAGGATATCAACCCCTCCTGCATAATGCCCTGGACTATGCGCGTCAAGGCATTACCACCTTGAGTGAAGTAATGCGCCTCAGTGGATGGGTGGAGTAGTATATGCCCCAATTTGCCTACAAAGCACGAAGCAGCCGCGGTGATGCGGTAGAGGGTATTTTGGAGGCAAACTCCAGCGATGCGGTTGCCAGCCAGCTTATGGAAGGGGGCCTTACTCCTGTCGATAT
>CBDUNQ010000462.1:0-2567 GCA_965368625.1 uncultured Gammaproteobacteria bacterium | reverse complement strand
CAGTGCGGACTGAAGATGAATATCCCCCAGCCCCAAACCAAAGACGCTCTTGGACGCCAGTACACCCCACACAGCCAGAGTTAAGGCCGATTTCCTGAACATGTCACTCCCCTTCATGGCGTTAAGCCCGCTTCCGTGTGCAGGCCCCCTCCCTACTATTGAGATGGGTATTCAATCAATGATAACGGCCCCCATGCAAGCTCGCTTGAATATAGCTCACAAGTACTCTTTTACCAAAATTTCAGCGATTTGCACGCTATTGAGGGCCGCACCCTTGCGCACATTATCGGCCACCACCCATAAATCTAAACCTCGCTCATGAGAGATATCTTCACGGATACGTCCGACGAATACCGGATCCTTGGTGGCAGACTCGGTCACCGCCGTGGGATACCCGCCATCCACCGCTTCATCCATGACCACCACCCCCGGGGCTTGCGCCAGTATTTCACGGGCTTGCTCCGCCGTGATCTTGTCCCGGGTCTCAATGTGCACCGCTTCCGAGTGGCCATAGAATACGGGTACGCGAACACAGGTGGGATTCACGCGGATGTCATGGTCCTCTAGAATCTTCTTGGTCTCCCAGACCATTTTCATTTCTTCCTTGGTATAGCCGTTTTCCTGGAACACATCGATGTGCGGCAATACGTTGAACGCGATTTGCTTGGGATACACCTTGCATTCCACGGCCTTGCCATTGAGCAAATGGGCGGTCTGACTGGCAAGTTCCTCAATCGCCTCTTTACCGGTGCCGGACACCGCCTGATAGGTAGCCACATTGATGCGCTCGATGCCGACTGCGTCGTAAATGGGCTTTAACGCCACCAACATTTGAATGGTAGAACAATTGGGGTTGGCAATGATGCCGCGATCCTTGTACGCAGCAATGGCACCCGGGTTCACTTCCGGTACCACCAGGGGAATACTGGGATCATAGCGGAATTGCGAAGTGTTATCGATGACCACACAGCCGGCTTCCGCCGCCTTGGGGGCATAGACTTCGGAAACAGAGGCCCCGGCGGAAAACAGGCCAATCTGAACCTGGGAAAAATCGAATTCTTCCAGGTTGAGAATCGTATGCTGCTTACCATTGAACCATACCTGTTTTCCGGCGGAACGCTCGCTGGCCAGTGGATATATATTTTTCACCGGAAATTCACGATGGTCGAGAATATCCAACATGGCTTCACCGACGGCACCACTGGCGCCCACCACCGCCACATCAAATTTGCGTGTCATACTGTTCTATCCTTTCAAGACTTCAATGGTAGTCAAGCAGGTGCCCGGTGCCTGCGAAACGGTTCACAATTCCAATACCCGGTACACCGGTTGCATCAGAGCGCCGCCACCACAGCATCCCCCATGGCTGCGCAACTCACCTGCCGCATATTCGGTGCCATAATGTCGGCGGTGCGCAAACCCTGATCCAGCACCTTGCCTACGGCGCGCTCAATCTGCTCCGCGGCCGCCGCTTCCCCGAGACTGTAACGCAGCATCATGGCTACGGAAAGGATTGTCGCCAGCGGGTTGGCCGGCGATATCCGGCGCGGAACCATGGATTGGCTCATACATCCCCTTGCCATTGGCATCGAGCGAGGCGGAAGGCAACATGCCGATGGAGCCGGTGAGCATGGCAGCGGCATCAGAGAGGATGTCACCGAACATATTGGTGGTGACCATCACATCGAACTGTTTAGGCTGTTTCACCAGTTGCATGGCGGCATTGTCCACATACATGTGAGACAGGCTTACATCGGGATATTCCGCACTCAGACGCGTCATCACTTCACGCCACAACTCAGTGACTTCCAACACATTGGCCTTATCCACTGAACAGAGCTTCTTGCCGCGTTTGCGCGCAATTTCAAAGGCGGAGCGACCGATACGCTCGATTTCCGATTCCCGGTATACCAGTGTATTGAAGCCCTGGCGCTCGCCATTTTCCAGGGTGCGTATGCCGCGGGGCTCACCAAAATAAATGCCGCCGGTGAGTTCCCGCACAATCATGATATCCAGGCCCGATACCACTTCCTCCTTGAGGGTGGAAGCGGCCGCCAACTGGGGGTAGAGAATGGCAGGGCGCAAGTTGGAGAATAACTCCAGGCCGGCACGCAAGCCCAGCAAACCCTTTTCCGGACGCAGGTTTCGTTCCAGGGATTCCCACTGCGTCCCTCCCACCGCGCCCAACAGAATGGCGTCGGCTGCGCGCGCCTGCTCCAGGGTTTGGGCCGGCAATGGACTACCGGTTTCCTCATAGGCGGCACCGCCGATGAGCCCCGGCTCCAACACCAGATCCAGCCCCTGCAAGGCACCGATAACCTTGACGGCTTCGGCGACAATTTCGGGGCCTATCCCGTCTCCCGGGAGAACCAAGATGTGTTTACTCATAATTGACCACTGACCTTTTTCTATCGCCGTCGGAACCTCGGGACAGAATACCCGGCGCTCCACCGCACTCCTGTAAAAAATTCATCGCATAGTAAGTAATTTCAGTTATATAAGCAAAACTACTCATAACTGACCTTACCTGCATCTCTACCCTTCAAACTGCGCCCTTCCCCGCAAAC
>CBDUNQ010000461.1:0-2577 GCA_965368625.1 uncultured Gammaproteobacteria bacterium | reverse complement strand
TATTTTGCTTCGCGTGCTGCACGTGCTGCTGCGCGGTCTTCTTCTTGACGGCCATGCAAGCGTTCTCCCAGATGCTCGAAAAGTAAACAGACTTCTATACCAGAAAGGGGGAGACGAGGCAAGTTGACGGCACGCACCCTTCCCGGCGCGACAGTCTCTACCGCCAGGGCCGGGGAGTCAAGCACTGTAGCCGGTCAGGAAAATTGCACTTTGCGCCCGGTTCGTTACCCTATGCGGCCCGGTCCGGGATTGCGGCACGTACCGTGCATGGGTCGGCCTGCTGTATTTCATCCATTTGCCTATCCGTTCGGCGATCAGCAATTGCACTTCCGGGGGATCCTGTATGTATAACGTGGAGAATTTGTAGTGAGTGAACTAAAGGCCTTGTTGTTTGATGTGGATGGTACCCTGGCAGACACAGAAGAATTGCACCGGCAATCCTTCAATCAGGCGTTTGCCAATGCCGGACTGGATTGGCACTGGAGTCAGGATCAATACGAACAGTTGCTCGCCGTCACCGGTGGTAAGGAGCGGATACGCCATTTTCTGGAAACGGAAGGTATTCACCTGAGCCCTCCGCAAGGACTGGATGCCTACATTGCCGAATTGCACAAGGATAAAACGGCATGCTATACCCGTGCGGCCAATGCCGGAGGCTTGCCGCTGCGACCGGGCGTGAAACGACTACTGGAAGAAGCCCGTGCCAGTGGTCTGCGGCTGGCCATTGCCACCACTACCACTCCGGCCAATGTCACTGCACTGTTGGAGAGTAGTCTTGATCCCAGAGGTTGCGAATGGTTCGAAGTCATTGCGGCGGGAAGTGTGGTACCCAGGAAAAAACCGGATCCCGGCGTCTATCTTTATGCCATGGAGAAAATGGGTTTACAGCCTTCCCAGTGTCTGGCCTTTGAGGATTCCCATAATGGCCTGGTGGCGGCTCAGGCGGCGGGCCTCAAGACCCTGGTGACCATTAATCACTTTACCCGGAACCATGTTTTCCCGAATGCGGCTCTGGTACTGGATAGCCTGGGTGAACCCGATGCACCCATGCAGATACTGTCGGGCGATGCCAAGGGTAAATCCTTTGTGGATGTGGCCCTGCTACATGCCTTACATGCACAGGCGTGAACCACATGGGTGCCGGCCCCGGCCTTTACCGAAAAGGATGACTTCATGAGTGGCGGGGGTGCGCGGCGTATGCAGTACATTCAGCCATTCCATGTCATGGCCTTGCTGGCGCGGGCGCGGGAACTGGAAGCGGCTGGACGCTCCATTGTCCACATGGAGATCGGTGAGCCTGATTTCACCACCGCGGAACCGATCATTCAGGCAGGCCAACGGGCGCTGCGGGAAGGGAAGACCCACTATACCCCCGCTACCGGATTGCCCGCCCTGCGGAAGGCGATCAGTGACTATTACCGGGATCAGGATGGGCTGCACATCGACCCGGCCCGCATCCTCATTACGCCGGGTGCGTCCGGGGCACTGCAACTAGTGCTCACCCTGCTGGTGGACCGTGATCAGGAAGTATTGCTGACGGACCCCGGTTACCCCTGCAACCGGAATTTTGTATACATGGTGGAGGGCGTGCCGGTATCGGTTCCGGTGGATGCCCATACGGAGTATCAACTGACTGCCGAACTGGCGCAGCGGTACTGGACCGAAAAGACTTGTGCGCTCATGGTGGCTTCACCTGCCAATCCCACCGGTACCCTGTTATCCCCAGCGGAACTGCAAGCCCTGCACGGACTCGCCCGGGACCGGGGAGGACAGCTCATTGTGGATGAAATCTATCACGGCCTTACCTACGGGCGCGGGGCGGAAACCGCTTTGAAGGTGTCTGATGAACTGTTTGTGATCAACAGTTTTTCAAAGTTTTTCGGTATGACGGGTTGGCGTCTGGGATGGATTGTAGCCCCGGCGCAATGGGTGGAGGGCCTGGACAGGCTGGCACAGAATCTTTTTCTTTCGGCACCGACCCTTTCCCAGTATGCGGCGCTGGCGGCATTTGCTCCGCAAACCCGTCAGGTGCTGGAGACGCGCCGCCAGGCCTTTGCTCAACGCCGCGACTATCTGTTACCCGCCTTGCGTGATCTGGGGTTCCGCATTCCGGTAAACCCCCAGGGTGCATTTTATCTGTATGCCGATTGCAGCCGGTTTACCGAAGACAGCTTTGCATTTTGCCACCGCTTACTGGAAGAGGCGGGCGTGGCGATCACTCCGGGGATGGATTTCGGCACGCACCGGGCGCAACAGCATGTGCGCTTTGCCTATACCACGGATATCCCCCGATTGCGCGAAGGGGTGGCGCGCATCGGTCGCTTCCTCGACGCTCAGGGTTGAGGCTACTGCTCCCGGGTCGGGGCCTGATCCCGCATCTCCTGCACCCACAGGGCCGTGGCGCCGGCCACGGCAGCGGGCATCACCAGAAAATTCAATATCGGGGTCATGGTTGCCAGCAGGGTGGCGGCGCCAAATCCGAGGCTGAGGCTGCGCCGTTGCTGCATTGCCTGGCGCTGCTGGGGAAAACGCAACCGGTGATTGGCCATGGGGTAGCTCATGTATTCCAGGCCGAGC
>CBDUNQ010000460.1:0-2581 GCA_965368625.1 uncultured Gammaproteobacteria bacterium | reverse complement strand
ACAGGCGCCAAAGGCCTGGATCAACTCCCGGGCTTCTTCATCCAGCTGCAGGGACTGCACCCAGGATTGATAACGGTTGCGCCAGTGCCAGCCAGCCAGGTCACAACCCTTGCGGGTCGCTTGAACGAGACCCACCAGATCCATCAGTGCACGCACGGGGTCCTGTTCATAGCGACTATCCAGCAATGCCTCCATGGCCGAATAATTCCGCACCAGACCACCCCGGGCATCGGCTACAAAGGTGATGGCATCAAAGTATTCATGCAAGCCATGTTGCAATAACAGCTCCCGATGCAAGCGATCACGCAAGCCTTCATAGCGGGCATGCAGGGCAGCATATTGTGACTCGGTAAACGGCACATCGACCACATAGAAATTCGCCATGGCGACACGCGATGCCTGCTTGGTGGACAGGCTGGGTCCGGACACACAAAAGGTGGGATCACGGCCATCTATGCTTACCTCAGGATAATCCGTGAAGAATTTCCCACTGAACTTTTCCAGCACACTCAAGCGCTGCATTGCCTGAAGATACTCCGCCGATTGCTGCGCCATGAAGGCGCACCAGGCAGTATGCGCAAATCCACCGGAACCATTGGACTCGATCAGGTGAATCTCACTGGCATCGGTCACATTACCGCCTACATCAGGAAATATATAATTCAGTAAATACCCATCCTGTAGTGCGGCGCTTTACATATCGTCCATGACACAGGTAGCCGCCCAACCAAGCAGTAACTGATCCAGTAAATTGTTCTGTTCTTCCCGGGTAACCGCCATGCCATAAACCTTCAGCGTGTCAGCAACTTCAGGGGAACGACTGGCGGCGGCAAACAGGTTGCGCATCATGCCGGAACCATGAAGCTCCGTCTGTTGATATGCCGTTCGCCTGAACCAGGAGAAATCAAACCGTGCCGGACTCATTATTCTTTTTTTCATGGCCTGCATACTCCATACATGGGCGCAGGCGGGGTTGGACATGCTCATTGTTTTTTAACCTTATAAAAATCGAACGTATGTACCGCAAATGACTGCAATGCATCGCAGGCTTGCAGGCGGAAAAGGCGAATGCACGGCTATGGCGCCAAAAAATATAAGCACAGACTAATATATGTGGAACCCACAGACAACCGCACAACTTGTCACCCTTACGATCAAATCAGGTAAAAAACCATATAAAATAGACAATTAGAATATTCCTGACAAAAGGACTAGTCCTTTTGTCAGGCGCCACTCCTATATGGGGTTCCAGAAAAAAGACCATTTTTGCCAAAGTGGGAGTGGTGCCAGATGGATCGGGTATTGCATCACGCTGGTTTGGAGGCACCGAATAGGGTACACGACCAATGAATTCTGCTCGATTCCGGGAGTTGCTCACCCGCTAGGCACAACCAGTGTCAGCTTCGGTGTAATACTGCCTTCGTTCAACGATCCATTGACTTGCTTGTGGGATAAAGTCTCATAGAGCGAGCCAGGTATTTTCCGCCTAGCCAGCGCGCTTCCACGCCTTGGCGACTTCCCGGGTGATGGTTTCCAGGGCCGGGATCATGGCCACTTCGCTACCAATCCGCACGGCTGAATTGGCATAGGGGTTGTTGATGGCATCCTTGCTCAATACATCATCCAGGGCTTCCTCGTCGGCAAGAAACAAGCGCGGAATACCGGATGTCACCATGGCGAAGAATGGGAGTTCACCTTTTTTCAGGGTATTGTTGAGCACGATAATCCGCGACCGTTCGCGGTCTTCCTGGGTGCTAACACCGGAAAAACTTTCAAAGGAAATCACCGGAATGCGCTGGTCACGCCAGTTCAGCGAGCCCAGCATCCAGTCGGGCGCCTTTTCCATGGCTTCCGCTTCACGAAAGGGAACCACTTCGGCTACGGCGACATTGGGTAGCAACAGATTCATGCCACGCAGGGGAATCCACAAACTACGTACCTTATCCATTACTGCGCTCATATTCTTCTCCCTTTACCGTTAGCCTGCCTGTTTTACCCTACTCGCCATTCGCCACTTGCCGCTGACATTGCTGCATCAGTCGTTGCGCCAACTGCTCCGGTGTACCACTGTAGCTGACCACACCCCGCTGTCGGGCGGAATCCGGAATACTGCTGATTACACAGCTCGCCTCATCCTGTGCCCAGACCTGCCCTCCCGCAGCATCGATTTCCTGCGCACCGGAAGCGCCATCATTACCCATGCCGGAAAACAGGATTGCACTGGCCATGCTTCCAAAGCATTCCGCGGCACTGGACATCACATCATTGATGGTTGGGCTGTAGGGGCCACTCCAGGGTGCATCACTGATACGCACTTCACCCTTGCGATTCAGGGCAAGCCGGCCCTGAGTAGGCACCACCAGCACCGTACCAGGACAGAGTATGTCGCCTTCCGCTGCCATACGCACTTCCAGGCGGGTGGCGCGGCTTAATTGATCGGCCAACCGATGGTCAAACCCCATACCGATGTGCTGCGCCAGTAAAAAACTAATGGGCAGGTCTTCCTGTAATTGCCCTAAGAATTTTTTCACCGCATCAGGCCCACCGATGGAGGCACCCAGAACGCACACTGAAATACCGG
>CBDUNQ010000459.1:0-2582 GCA_965368625.1 uncultured Gammaproteobacteria bacterium | reverse complement strand
CGTGGCACGGCATCCTGGTATGGCACCAAGTTTCATGGACGCTCCACCTCCAGCGGGGAGCCTTATGACATGTACAAAATGACAGCGGCGCACAAAACCCTGCCCCTGCCCACCTACGTGGAAGTCACCAATGTGGATAACGGCCGCAAGGTGATCGTCAAGGTCAATGACCGTGGCCCCTTCCATGGTGATCGCGTCATCGATCTTTCCTACGCCGCCGCGGCCAAACTCGGCATCCTGGCAAAAGGCACCGGCGAAGTGGAAATCCGCGCTTTGAACCCACAGGCACCAGAAACCATTCGCAGTGCGCGCCGTGAAGACGCAGTGGCTTCGCCCCCTTCGCGCCCGCTGCCGCGGACCGGGCAGCCCGAAGCCGTCACCACTACACCCGCCCTGTTCTTACAGCTGGGGGCCTTCCAGCAACGCGACAATGCTGAACGGTTGCAGGAGCGGCTACAGCAAAGCGCCCCCGGCCAGGTACGCATCAGCACCACCCAGGGGCTCAGCGGTCCGGTATACCGGGTTCGGGTGGGTCCCCTGGCCAGCCTGGAAGAAGCCGACCGCCTGGCACAAACCCTGAATGATGGCAGTCTCGGCAAACCCCGGGTGGTAATCGACTGAAGTGATGCGGTTTGCAAATCCGTGCGCAGCCGCGGACAATTGCCCAATCCCTGAACATCGGACGCCAATTTGCCAATGACTATCAGACAGCGCTTGCGCCAACTACCCTATTTTCTGTTTTTACTCATCAGCCTGATTCACCTGCCACTCTCGGCGGCCGCCCTGCCGGTACCCAAGGCCCCCAGTGTCAATGCCAAGGCCTACCTGATTCAGGACTTCCACAGTGGCCAGACCCTGGCGGAAATGAATTCAGATGAACGCATCGAACCGGCCAGTATCACCAAATTGATGACGGCCTATGCGGTTTTCAAAGAGTTACGTTCAGGGCAGATGCAACTCACCGACATGGTCACCGTCAGTGAAAAGGCCTGGCGCACTCAAGGGTCGCGCATGTTCATCGAAGTGGGCAAGCAAGTCAGCGTGGAAGATTTGTTGCAAGGCATGATCGTATCTTCCGGAAATGATGCCACCGTAGCGCTGGCAGAGCATGTGGCGGGAAGCGAGGATTCCTTTGCCGGACTGATGAACCGCTATGCCACGGAAATCGGCCTCACCGGCAGCCACTTTGTGAACAGTACCGGTTGGCCCCATGAAAATCACTTCACCACGGCCAGGGACATTGCCCGTATCGCCCATGTACTGATTGAAGAATTCCCGGAGTACTACCACTGGTACTCCCAGCGACAGTTCAGTTTCAATGAAATCACCCAGTACAACCGCAACAAGTTGCTGTGGCGTGATGAAAGCGTGGATGGCCTGAAAACCGGCCACACGGATTCGGCCGGATACTGCCTGGTCACCTCGGCCCAGCGGGATGGCATGCGCCTGATCACCGTGGTCCTGGGCAGCAAAAGTGAGGAATCCCGCGCCGACGCGAGCCAATCCCTGCTCAACTATGGATTTCGCTTCTTTGAAACCCACAAGCTTTACGATCGTGGCGTGGAACTCACCAGTACCAAAATCTGGAAGGGTGCCAGCGACAAGCTGTCTCTTGGCCTCGGCAGCCCCCTGTTCATCACCATTCCCCGCGGGCAATACCAGCAACTGGATGCCTCCATGAGTCTCGACAATCAAATCATGGCGCCGGTCAGTGCCGGTCAAGCCCTGGGTCGGGTCATCATACGATTGGGAGAAACCCTGGTGGCCGAACGGCCCCTGGTCGCCATGCAGGAAGTGCCGGAAGGCTCTTTCTGGCAGCGCATCGTGGATGAAGCACTGCTGTACTTCGAATAAGCGACCGGGACATGTGTCCCGCAGGAATATCACATCATGACCACTGTATACCTCAATGGCCGGTTCGAACCCATGGAAGAGGCCCGCATCTCCGTGATGGATCGGGGCTTTTTATTCGGCGATGGTATCTATGAAGTGATTCCCGCCTATGGAGGCCGCCTGTTCCGTCTGGATCCCCACCTGGATCGTTTACAGAACAGCCTGGATGGCATCCGCCTGACCAACCCCCTGTCGCGGCAACAGTGGCGCGAAATACTGGAGGAACTGGTACGCCGCAACAAGGATCCCCGGCAAGCCCACGATGACCAATCCGTCTACCTGCAGATCACCCGCGGCGTGCATATGAAGCGTGACCATGCCTTCCCCGCCACGGAAAACGCCACGGTCATGGCCATGAGTACCCCCATCACACCCTTACCTGCTGACTTGGCGGAAACCGGCGTGGACGCCATTCGATTGCCTGACTCCCGCTGGCAGCACTGTCATATCAAGGCCATCACCCTGCTGGCCAATGTATTGCTGCGCCAGGATGCCGTGGATGCCCATGCGGTGGAAGCCATTCTGATTCGCGATGGCTTGGCCAATGAAGGTGCCGCCAGCAACCTGTTTGTGGTCACCGATGGGGTGCTGCGTACTCCACCGAAAAGCCCCAAGCTGTTGCCCGGCATCACCCGTGACCTGGTACTGGAACTGGCCGGCACAGAGGACTTGGACGTTGGGCTCGGGAT
>CBDUNQ010000458.1:0-2583 GCA_965368625.1 uncultured Gammaproteobacteria bacterium | reverse complement strand
CCCAGGCCAAGGGCCAGAAACGCCGGCAGGGCGACCATGAATTCAATCAGGGAGGCGCCGGTTTGGGTACGGCCATTACCACGGGGCGCTCCACGGAATAAGCGGCGCGGCAAGTGCGAATAGCCGTGTTGAATACGTTTTTTGAGTTCCCCAAACATGTGGATAATTCCTTTTTCAGTGTATTCGGTTTTTCGATTCTGACCGCGAATTCGTGATCAATCGCCAGTCGAATCCTTTGTCATCACTGGTCTTTCCCAGCGAAGCCATGACTTCATGGCTTCACTCCCCTCTGAAACGGTTGGCATTCAATCCACCGAATGCCGTGAATTGGGCATAGTGAAGGTCAAATCCGAACTCAATGGGTCACGGATTCTGGCGGGTGCGCTCTGCGGCGCCCGGGCCGGTGCTTTCACCGTTTCGGGCAGGCTTTGCGCTTTGCCATAAAGCAGTGTTTCCAATTCCTGCATACGCTCACTGACCCGCGCCTGCTGTACTGGTGGAAGTCGTTTGTGTGCCTCTCCCAGTGCCTGATGCGCTTGCAGTAAATGCACTGTAGCCATATTGAAGTAGGGTTTGGCTTGCTTGGGATCGCGCTGCAGCGCTTCCTGATACATGGCAATGGCGTTGCTCAAGCGTTCCTGTCGCATATAGACATTACCCAGACGAAACCAGGCATAGGCATCATTGGGCACTTGCTTGATGACGGCCAGGTAATGCTGTTCCGCTTCCTGCCACTGCTCCTGTTCATAGGCTCGATCCGCCTGCGCCACCTGATCAAACACTTTCAGACTGGAGGTAGTACCGGTACTGGCACAGCCGCTTACACCAGCGATCAAAACCAGTACAAAGAACCACGATTGCAGGCGACTCATGAGACCACCTGCGACCAGCTCAATTGATGCCCTTGTTCAATGCCATGACGGGCGATGGTGCCGGGCGCCAGTTCCAGCGCATGGCGGGCACGCAGTGCCCCCGCCACACGGAAAGGCCGCAGATTTTCCACGCATTTGAGTACGGTTCCTGCTTTATCGAGAAACACAACATCCAGTGCGTAGCGCATACCCAGGGTATGTATCTGGTTACAGGGACTGAGCAATAGGCCTTCATCGTCTTGCAGGCGTGGGCGCCCAAGCAGCCCACGCAAGCGCGACCAACAATGGGCGGCATGATGCACGGAGGGAAACAGTGGTTCTGCTTCCTCAGAATGCGCAGAATCTTTGGTCTTATAAATGGCTATGGTTGTCATAGGATTGCTCCATTTCAAGGCGCTGGATCTTCCTTGGGGTTCACAGAAAAATTCACCTGCCCCATGTACCCACCAACCATGGCATAGAGCGTGCCCCGGTATTCACAGGCCAGATCCATGCGCACAAACATCAGCTTGTCTCCACTGTATTGTGCAGTTGTCGTCTGGAACAGCGGATCAAATTCACCACTCACCAATTCTTCCGGGTCATCCACCACTCCGTTACCATTTCGATCTTCATAGAGCTTCAGCCGTGGAATTCCGGAGTAATTATTTCCAGACAGGGTAAGCGATATAACTAGATCCACTTCACTGAGCACACTGCCATCATCGTTGCGCACTGATATCATTATGGGTTCGTCCTGATACCAGACACCGTAGATACAGCTGTCGTCATCATCACGAAGCTCACTTACTTCCCACTCGATGTTGTCGGGAACAACCGCAACATGAGTATTTGTAGGTACAACATTTCCATCTTCCCCGCCGCCACAGGCGACCAATAAAGCCGGCAACAGCGCCAGTCCCAGATATTTTGTTTTTGTATACATCTTTTTACTTCCTCATTAGATAAAGTTTTTCTATTTCATCCAGGCCAATTGAAGGCCCAGACCAGAGGCGCCCAGGTGATCACACCTTCTTGCAATGCCTTGCTGATTACCACAAAACCCAACACAAAAAAGGTGTTGGGGAAGATAAACATGACCAGTGGCCCCAACAGTTTCACCGGTGCTTCCATACCCAGTTTTTCCGCTTTCTGAAAACGTGCCGTACGCAGTTGATCGCACTGGGCACGTAATACCGGGCCCAGGCTGGAGCCGGTTTTTTCCGCCTGGATGATACTGCTCACTACGCTGCTCACACCTTCACTGTTTACCCGCTCGGTGAGATCGCGCAAGGCATCGGCACGGGGTTTCCCGGCGCGCACGTCCCGCAATACGCGACCGAATTCCTGGCGCAGGGGACCATCCGGCGCTTTTTGCACCGCCTGGGTCAGCCCGCCAGTGAAGTTGGTTCCCGATTCAACCCCCAGAATGATGATGTCCAGATAAAACGGGAGATCGCGAAAGATGGCACGGTTGCGCGTATCGGTGGCTTCCTTCAGCCACAATTCCGGGTAATAAAATCCGGCAACGGCCGCGATGATCAGGGTAACCACGGAACCCGCATTCAACAGGTTTTGCACGAACAGGGAAAATAATACGGCGACAATGGCGGCAATCACCTTGCCGGCAAAAAACTGTTCGGGGCTCAAAGAGTAATCCATGCCGGCCCGGCGCAGGCGCATATGGGTGGCCAGACGATAGTTTCGGGTAACCAGGGAACCCAGGTAATGA
>CBDUNQ010000457.1:0-2594 GCA_965368625.1 uncultured Gammaproteobacteria bacterium | reverse complement strand
GGGTACTGGCGGAATATCCCAAAACCAAGTCTTTCCTTGAGCGCCGAAACCGTCAGCTGCCCTTGCTGCGCCAATTTGTGAATTTGCTTTAGCATATCCTCCAACTGAATTCTGGTTCGGAGATTCCGTTTTTGAAAAAAGCGAAAGACCAATCCTTTCTTAGGCGCAAAAAATACAGCAAGCAGGTAGATCAAAGTGGCTGTCACTGCCATGGCCGGTCCGGGAGTAGTCGCCAAAACTATCGCAATCAGCAAACCCAAAACTGCGGAAATCAAACCCAGCACCGAGGCAATCAGAATTACCCACTTGAGGCGGTTGGAAAGCAGCAGAGCGGTAGAGGCGGGGGTAATCAACATTGCTACCACCTGGATAACCCCCACCGTTTGCAAGGAGGCGACCACTGCAAAGGACAGCAGCAACATCAGGAACAGAAACCGGGCTATCATTGTGTATCGTCCAGCATGGCGACATTTTCCTGCTTCAACTGCACCAGATTACGTGTAGGCGCATCTTCAGGCAGGGCAGCGAGTGACTCGGCATACTGTTGCTCCGCCCGCTTGCGATCCCCTTGCGCCAGCGCGGAATCACCCCGCAGCTCGGCGTAGAGACCCGCATATTCACCTTCATTGGGTTGCTGCAGCAACGAATCCGCCGCCGGGTAATTTTCCTGCGCGAGATAGAGACGTGCCAATCGCAAGCGCGCCGCATGACGCATGGCATCAAACTGCGCATGATCCAGTACCCATTGCAACTGGGCCGCCGCGGCATCCAGGTTGCCCTCTTCTATCTGGCTTTTCGCCATGGCCATGGCGGCAAAACCCGCATAGGGGCTGTCACTGAAGTCACCGATCAGCGTATCGGCATGCGTCGACATGACCCCCACATCACCGGTTTCCTGTCCCGCCATGAATTGTGCATAGGTATTCGAAGCATCGAACTGCTTGCGATCCTGGTATCCAAACCAGGCCTTACCGGCAAAAATAAGGGAAAGACCTAACAGGATGCCGGTAATGGTGGAACTGCCATTGTTCTTCCACCACTTCTTCAATGCCTCGACTTGTTCTTTTTCTGATTCGTATCCTTCCACCTTGAAACCCTCTCTATCGATTTGTCCAATAGCGTGTAAACGCTGTTTCAGTCCTGCTTGATCCAGGACAGCAGGTGCTCCTGCAAATCACTTTCCGCAATGGTTTGCTGCTCCCCGCCACGTAATGGTTTGAGCACCACCACACCTTGTTGCAGTTCACTTTCACCGAGCACCAGGGCCATTCGGGCGCCACTCTTGTCCGCCCGCTTGAACTGGCTTTTCGCACTGCCTCCACCGGCATTGCATAACAGACGCAGACCCGGCACGGTATCGCGTAGACGTTCGGCAAGCAATATACCCTGTTGTTCCGCCTGTTCGCCCAACATCACCAGATACAGGTGCGGCAGTTGATCCGGCAACACCACACCCAGCTCATCCAGCAAGGCAATGAGGCGCTCCACTCCCATGGCAAAACCCACTGCTGCCACGGGACGTCCACCAAGATATTCTACCAGCGCATCATAGCGACCACCGGCACAAACCGTACCCTGTGCGCCCAGTCGCCCGGTAACCCACTCAAAAACCGTGCGACCATAGTAATCCAATCCGCGAACCAGACGCGGGTTGACTTCATATTCCAGCCCGGCGGCATCCAGCAGGGTGCACAGACGATCAAAGTGCTGCCGTGATTCATCATCCAGATATTCGGAGAATCGCGGCGCCTGTGCGATCACTTCCTGTAGCGGTGGGTGCTTGCTATCCAGGATACGCAGGGGGTTCGTGTCCATGCGTCGCAGACTATCTTCGTCCATCAGATTGCGGTATTGCTGCAGGTACTCCACCAGTACCTGGCGATAGCGGTTGCGTGAATCCACGGTTCCCAGTGAGTTCAATTGCAGGCGGACATCTTCAATGCCCAGTACACGCCAGAACCGCGCCGTCATGAAGATCAATTCAGCATCGATATCCGGACCATCCATACCGAACACTTCGACACCAATCTGATGAAACTGCCGGTAACGCCCTTTCTGCGGCCGTTCATGTCGAAACATGGGACCGGTATACCAGAGTCGCTGTTGCTGATTATGCAGCAAGCCATGCTCGATTCCAGCCCGCACACAGCCTGCAGTGCCCTCCGGTCGCAAGGTCAGACTATCGCCATTGCGATCTTCAAAGGTATACATTTCCTTTTCCACAATATCGGTCACCTCACCGATAGAGCGCTTGAATAATTCCGTCTTTTCCACAATGGGAAGACGGATTTCCTGATACCCATAGGATTGCAACACGTGCCGCACATTCTGTTCGAGGTACTGCCAGGCTGCCGTATGCTCCGGCAGTATGTCATTCATTCCGCGAATAGCCTGAATTGTTTTTCCCATAACGATACTGTATTCACCTGATTTTCTGTTCAAACATCCAATGACACGGGGGGTCAGGGCAAGCGAAACCGGGCAACATTGCCACGAGTATGTGACCCGAGATCGTAGGGCTCACCTTCGTACTGCAGCCGTACTCCGCGCGCATTGCCAAGCTTCACGGAAAAGGGGGGCTGGCCGGCAATGGT
>CBDUNQ010000456.1:0-2595 GCA_965368625.1 uncultured Gammaproteobacteria bacterium | reverse complement strand
TTGTTCTTGACGAAGAAACCAACTTCGCTGATATCGGCGAGGTCAGCCGCAGGCTTGCCGCCGTAAGGATCGATGGAACCTTCCGGGGTGGTGCGGATCGGGAACTTGAAGCGCTTCATGGTGCCGTTGCGGAACTTGATGGTCCACATGATGGAGTCGGAACCACGCAGGGGCTGTACAGAGCCACCCAGAGGTACGATGTCGGCATAGTGGCGCGCTTCGATCGCCTGCTGCGGGCAAATCTTGACGCAGGAGTAGCACTCCCAGCACTGTTCAGGCTCCTGGTTGAAAGCCTTCATGGCATGGCCGGTTTCAGAACCGTCCTTGTCCAGCTTCATCAGGTCATGGGGGCAGATGTACATGCAAGCGGTCTTATCCTGACCTTTGCAGCCATCGCACTTATCTGTACGTACAAATGTTGGCATTTTATTTCTCCATCTTCGTTTTTACTGCAGTCAATCTCCCCGGCACCCTGCAATGCAGAGCGACGGGCTCTAGAGTCGTTACTTGGCCGAGTGGCCACTCATTTTAATTTCCACCTTCTCGTCATCCTTGAGGCTGCCATAATACTCGCGCAGGATCACCAGCACTTCGGGACGGGAGAATTTATCCGAAACATCACCGCCCTCGGACAACGCCTTGCGCAGCTTGGTACCGGACAACAGGATGCGGTCTTCGGCTTCATGGGGACAGGTCTTCATGGAAGCCATACCATCGCACTTGTTGCACCAGAAGGTCCAGTCGATCTTGAGGGGCTGGGTTTCCAGAGCATCCGCAGGGATTTCATCAAAGATATGATGGGCATCAAAGGGACCGTAGTAGTCACCCACACCGGCATGATCGCGGCCCACAATCTGATGAGAACAGCCATAGTTCTGGCGGAACAGGGCGTGAATCAGGGCTTCGCGGGGACCGGCATAGCGCATATCCAATGGATAGCCTGCCTGAATCACAGTGTTGGGTGCGAAATACTTGTCAATGAGGGTGCCGATGGCCTTGCTGCGTACATCGGCGGGAATATCACCGGGTTTGAGCTTGCCCAGCAGCGAGTGGATCAACACGCCATCCAGGGTTTCCACGGCGATCTTGGCCAGGTACTCATGGGAACGGTGCATGGGGTTGCGGGTCTGAAAGGCCGCCACGGATTTCCAGCCGCGCTTTTCGAATTCCGCCCGCGTCTGCGCCGGGGTCATGAATTGATCACCGTACTCTTCCGGGAAGCCACCCAGGGACAATACCTTGATGGGGCCGGCCAGGTTCATGTCCGTAAACATGACAATATCACGCACGGGCATCAACGGCAGAATGCCGGGTATTTTTTCATCTTTTTCGTCGTCTTCAATAATGCTGATCAAATCATCTCTGTCGGTTTCGGCCATTTTCACTCCCGGGTGCTCATCGTCGGTGGTCTTGTAGACCATCATGCACTCATGGGCTTTATCGATACTGTACTTCTCGGTCACCTTCATGGTGGCGAGCACTTCGTTACGCTCGGTATCAAACAGGGCCACTTCATCCCCTTCTTTGATACCCTTGGCCGTCACTTCGTCGGTGGAAAGGGTAATGGGAATGGGCCAGAACAGGCCATTGGCCATTTTCATGCCATCACACACGCCCTGCCAGTCTGCCCGGGTCATGAAGCCCGTCAGCGGGGTGAAACCACCGATACCCATCATAATGATGTCACCGGCTTCGCGGGAAGAGATGTTTACTTTGGGCAGGCCTGCGGCTTTTTTCTTTTCCGCTTCAAGGGCTGCACCTTCCAGCAGCAGGGGCTTTAATTCCCCTCCGCCATGGGGTTTCACTAGGCTCGACATGAGACTCCTTCCGTCACGCTATAATAATGATTCTGGTTCGTCGGGCGGGTTCCGGGCACCTGGGCCCAGCCACACACGATCGAGGGATGCTTACCATAGTGGGTCGAAATCCGAATGCCAAACAGTTTTATCTTACCCACGCATAAGCCCACCTTATTTGTGCTGGGGAAATACAGATTATTGATTTTCATTGATTTAAGTCATTTCATGTATTAGCATATTATAATATTTTATGGACCTTTTACCTTTGTTAATTGGCCTTGTTCTACACTCCCAAGTACAGTTCCTATCCTTTGTCACTATTGCCCAGTCATTTGACTGCGTTAGGAAATCACTATGGCTAACCCCATTCATGACCCCGTGCTCAAGGTTGCCGACCAGAATAGCCGGATCGAAACCAAAACCACCACCTGCTATATGTGCGCCTGCCGCTGCGGTATTCGCGTCACCCTGCGGGACGGTGAAGTCCGCTACATTCAGGGCAACCCCGACCACCCCCTGAACAAGGGCATCCTGTGCGCCAAGGGCTCTTCCGGAATCATGAAACAGTATTCCCCGGCTCGGCTCACCAAGCCCCTGCGCCGTAAACCCGGCAGCGACCGTGGAGACAATGAATTCGAGGAAATTTCCTGGGATGAAGCCTTCAGCGTCATGGAAGAGCGGTTGGATCATATTCGCAAGACCGACCCGAAAAAATTCACCCTGATCACCGGCCGCGACCAGATGCAAGCCATGACCGGGATGTTCGCCAAGAATTTCGGCACGCCCAATTATTCAG
>CBDUNQ010000455.1:0-2600 GCA_965368625.1 uncultured Gammaproteobacteria bacterium | reverse complement strand
TTTCCCCAATCTGCTGATCAGCCGGACTTTTTCCAAGGCCTATGGCCTGGCGGGCCTGCGCATTGGTTACAGTATCAGCCACCCCCAGGTGGCAGATGTACTCAACCGCGTGCGCCAACCCTTCAATGTGAATCTGGCAGCACAGGCCGGCGCCCTGGCGGCCCTGGAAGATACACAATACCTGCAACAGGGCGTGATCATGAACCGGGAAAGTATGCAAGACTTCACGCGGGCATTGACCGACATGGGTGTGCTGTATATCCCTTCGGTAGGCAATTTCGTGGCGCTGGATGTAGGGCGTGATGCAGCGCCGGTATACGAGGATCTGTTGCGCGAAGGGGTGATAGTTCGCCCGGTAGGCAACTATGGCATGCCGAATCACTTGCGCATCACCCTGGGAACCGCGGCGGAAAATGCCCGCTGTATCGCGGCCCTGAAAAAGGTATTGGCGTGATTCACCGGCTCTGCATTGTAGGGGTTGGCCTCATTGGTGGTTCACTGGCGCGGGCCTTGCGGCGGCGTAACGATTGCCCGCACATCATCGGTTGCAGTCGTCGCGAAGAACATTTGCAGCGCGCCCTGCAATTGGGCGTAATCGATGGCTATGAAACCGATCTTGCCCGGGCCGTGGCGCAGGCGGATATGGTCATGTTGTGTGTACCGCTGGGCGCCATGGAAGGCGTCATGGGGGCGATCAAGGAACATCTGTCACCGGGTACGGTGCTCACCGATGCCGGCAGTGCCAAGGCCTGGGTGGTGGAAGCGGCGCGGCGGGTGTTTGGTGAAGTGCCGGACTTTCTGGTACCGGGGCACCCCATTGCCGGTACTGAGCAAAGTGGGGTGGAAGCTTCCTTTGCCGAGCTGTATGACCAGCGGCGGGTGATTCTCACTCCCCTGATGGAAACCCGCCCGGAAGCCACGGCACAGGTACGCTCCCTGTGGGAGTCAGCCGGTGCCCTGGTCAGTGAAATGAGCGTGGCCCACCATGACACCGTACTTGCCGCCACCAGTCATCTACCCCATGTGCTGGCCTTCAGTCTGGTAGATAGTCTGGCGCGCCTGGGGGATCACGATGAAATCTTTGCCTATGCTGCCGGTGGCTTTCGCGACTTCACCCGTATCGCCTCCAGTGATCCCGTCATGTGGCGTGATATCTGTATCGCCAATGGAGAAGCCATCGGGGCCATGCTGGAGCGCTATATGGCGGATCTCGCGGGTACGGCCCAAGCCATACGTGACCGGGATGGTGATGCCCTGTTGCACCTGTTTCAACAGGCCAAAGCCGCACGGGATGAGTTTTGCGAGGGTGCGGTGGGTGAGGGCGGCAAGCAGGGCGGCGAAGAACGCTGATGGCCAGCTTGATACTGTAGGAACCCACTTGCTTTTGCGTTTTCCGTTGCGATGGGTTGCAATACGAAGTTCTGGAAATATCACTGCCATGCTAACCATACGGTCAATTACATGAGTTCCGACAAAATGATTCGTTTCACCGCTTCCCCTGGAGGGACTTTGCAGGGCAGCCTTCGGGTGCCGGGCGATAAATCCATTTCCCATCGTTCCATTATGCTGGGTTCACTGGCAGAAGGGGTGACCGAAATCAGTGGTTTCCTGGAAGGGGAAGACAGTCTGGCAACCCTGGCGGCATTTCGCGCCATGGGGGTGCGCATCGAAGGCCCCTATGATGGTCACGTCACGGTTCACGGCGTGGGCCTGCATGGCTTGACGGAACCCAAGGAACCACTTTATCTGGGGAACTCGGGTACTTCCATGCGGCTGTTGACCGGCTTGCTGGCCGGGCAGGCGTTTTCAGTGGAACTGACCGGCGATCATTCCCTGTCCGGGCGGCCCATGCGCCGGGTAATGGACCCCCTGCGGGATATGGGGGCCAAGGTGGAATCGACACCCGAAGGTACGGCACCCCTGAAAATCCAGGGGGGGCAAACCCTGCGGGGTATCGATTACTCCATGCCCATGGCCAGTGCCCAGGTGAAATCCTGTGTGTTGCTGGCGGGACTGTATGCCACGGGACAAACCTGCGTAACCGAGCCGGCCCCCACTCGAGATCATACCGAGCGTATGCTCCGTGGTATGGGATATCCCATCACCGTGGAGGGTGCGCGGGCCTGTCTGTCATCGGGGGGACAATTACAGGCAACTTCCATTGATGTGCCCGCCGACATTTCTTCCGCCGCCTTTTTCCTGGTGGGTGCCAGTATCGCTCCGGGTTCCGATTTGCTGCTGGAGCACGTGGGAATCAATCCAACACGAACCGGCATTGTGGAAATTCTGCGGCTCATGGGGGCCAATATCGAAGTGCTCAATGCCCGTGAAGTGGGTGGCGAGCCGGTAGCGGATCTGCGGGTGCGCAGTGCAGACCTGCAGGGCATTGTCATACCGGAATCCCTTGTACCCCTGGCCATCGATGAATTTCCCGTGCTGTTTGTGGCTGCCGCCTGTGCCAGCGGGGAAACCGTACTTAGTGGTGCCGAAGAGTTGCGGGTCAAGGAAAGTGACCGCATTCAGGTGATGGCCGATGGTCTGCAGGTGCTGGGTATTGATGCACGGCCCACGCCCGATGGCATGGTGATTCAGGGGGGCAC
>CBDUNQ010000454.1:0-2602 GCA_965368625.1 uncultured Gammaproteobacteria bacterium | reverse complement strand
GTAGAATGCTGGACCCGGGCAACGGCAATCCCATGACTTGCAATAATCAGGGAAGAAAGCCCCGCGGTCGCCTGTTTTTGAAATAGCCTGAACATATCCGGCTCCTTGCTCCTTATATTACTGAATTAGCGGCAGATACCGCGTTAGCTGTAAGTGCCTGGCCATGAATATGGGTTCCAATAAGAGAGCATACCCGCCTGTTAATTGATCATTTCCCACCAATTGACCACACCGGTTGCTCCGGAAGCACTGCCGCTGCTATAGACGGCGTTAAGATCGTTTCCGCCAAAATTGTTGGCCGTCCAGGTAGTGCCTGCTGATAGTTGTGCAGCAGACCCATCCTTGCCAACGGCCCAGCAACTTCCCGCAGGGGAGCAGTGGACAGCCATCAAATCATCATCGGCGGAACCATTGGTGATTCCGGCGGTAGACCAACTGGTTCCATTCCAGTGGGCGATGCTGCCGGTGCCACCTCCACGATCCCCCACGGCCCAGCAATCGTTGCTGGCGATGCAATGGACGCCATTGAGGTCTTCATTGGGTGAGTTATTGGTGAAACCGCTGGTGGACCAGCTACTGCCATTCCAACGGACGATGGTGCCGGAACCACCACCTTTGTTACCTACGGCCCAGCAATCATTGCTGGCGACACAATGTATACCGTAAAGGTCTTCGTTGGGTGAGTTATTGGTGAAACCGCTGGTGGACCAGCTACTGCCATTCCAGTGAGCAATGGTGCCACTACCGCCGGAGCGGTCACCAATGGCCCAGCAATCATTGCTACTGATACAGAACACATCACTCAAATCGTTACCCAATGAAGCGGAGGTGGACCAGACACTGCCATCCCAATAGAGAATTACACCATTTTGTCCAATGGCCCATGCGGTGCCAGACCCACCCTTACGAAGGTCGGCTTCGATGAAGCGCTGTACGGTAAAGGTCTGGCTTACATCGCCTTGTATCTGCACCCGGCACAGGCTACCAACAAGGAGAGAAGTGGTGATGGTGTAATTGCCGCGACCGATGGCTCCTGTATTATTGGGAGCCAGGCTGAGATCGCTGCAAGCCGTGCCATTTCCATAGAGAAAACTTGCCTGTTCCAGACCACTTTCAGCAATGAACAGTGCTTCCACGGAATCATTTTGCATGCTGGTATCATTGATACTGGATCCTGCCATGTGCAGGATTACAGTGAGCATCAGTGAAATAACACTGATAAGAAATACAACGCCTATGATAGTGGCGGCACCCTGTTGCCGATTCCTGGAATGAATCATGGCTGATTCCTCAGGCCAATGCGGGAACGTTGTGAGAGTGCATTGCCATGGCCATCATCCAGGGTAAGTTCCAATTCGATAAAGGCTACATCTGTAGCGGAAACGCTGTTTGTGGTTCCATCGGCCTGGAAATATTGCAGGGTGAAGCCGGTAAGCTGGTCACTGAGGGTATGTGTGCCTGCGGGCGTATCATAAGCAATGGTGAGCAGTGGCAGGCTTGCAGTGACAGTCACCGTAGTGCCATCACTTTTAACAAAAAGGATGTTGCCAGCGGCAAAGGGTTCGGTGATGTCGTAGCGCAGGGTATTCAGCGGGTCGCGGCGTATCTCACGAAATTCTCGCAGCAGACGCTCACTGGTGACGCGGATCTTACTGATGTTTTCCAGGCTTGTGGCGCTTTGTTGATAGGCAAAAACTCCACCCTGGATACCCGCAGCCACAATGGCGCCCACGATGCCCAGAATCACCAGGCTGATGACCATTTCAATGAGGGTGAATCCGCGGATATGCCTGCGCATCAGTAATCCACCAGCAGCAGAGTGCTGCTTGCCAACAGGGATCCACCCAGGCTTACGGTAACCACGGCATCCTTGCAGGTACTGCCCACCAGGCAGCCACCTGCAGCGGGCTGGTTGATGATAATGGTGCGGGTGTATGCGGCATAGGGTGCGGCGAGTGTGTCATTGGTGGTGCCTGGAGTGAGCGCAGGATCACTGTAACCCTGCAGCCGACGAATGGTGAGCAGACCTTCCATTCTTTCCTGGGCTAGCTGAGTGGCAATCTGTATTTGCTCGTTGAGTAGTATGGAGCGTGAAGCCTGGGTAAAGGGTTGTAACAGTGCAGCCGAGGCCACACTCATCAGAATGATGACCATGACCAGCTCGATCAGGCTGATGCCGCGCTGTGTATCGGGCATGGGCTTCATGGATTCACCTGCACGAAACCGCTTACCGGCGTGAGCGTAATGGTACTGCTGATCGTGTTGCCAGTGAGTACATAGGTGCAGCTTGAAGCCAGTAAACCACCACCAACGGTTGCGGGGCGCCCCAGGCTATCAAAGCGTATATCCACGCAACTGCCCGTGCGCGAAACGCCATTACTGAGGGTATGGGAAAAGGGATCTCCACTGGACGGATCGGTAATGGCGGACCCTGAGGTGTCGGTTACCTGGTAGCTGCTGGAACTGAGTAAATCAAAAACCAGGCTTTGACCACGGGTCATGGCCAGGTTCTGAGTATGGCGCAGATCCGCTGCCATACGCGCTGCCTGGGCATGCACGGTGGCATCCACCGGAGAGATACGTGAACCAACATAGAGAGCCG
>CBDUNQ010000453.1:0-2603 GCA_965368625.1 uncultured Gammaproteobacteria bacterium | reverse complement strand
GGTTGGCAGTGCGCACTCAAGAAGGCAAGTGCCTGATTCAGGAGATTGCTTCACTACGCGACCGGAGCGTAGCGTAGCAAGTACATCTCATTAGCCTGGCAGTGCATACAAAAGATTCCGATCAATGCCGGAGTGACCGTTTCTTTTTGCGTGAAATACTTTCCTCCGGAAGATAAACATAGTCAACTGATGGCGGAATGTACTACTTTCCGGTGAATGGCTACCACGGTCATGTCATCCCGTTGCACGGCACCATTGCGGAATGCATCCACGGCGCTGAAGATCTGTGTACACAGATCTTGTGCCGTGCTGTGGGCATGGTTCTGTAAAAGATGTTTGAGACGCCCATGACCAAAGGATTCCCCCTCTTTATTGCGCGTTTCCGGTATGCCGTCGCTGAAGATCAGTAACCATTGCCCATGATGGAATTCGTGGCACCGGGATTCATGAAACTGCCACTGAGAGTCAACTCCCAGTGGAATGTCTGCGCCACTCAGGGTATACAGGTGGCCGCTACGGGTATCATAGCGCAGGGCGTTTTCATGACCGGCATTGGTCCAGCGCAACAAGCCGGTTTCCGGCTCCATCAGCAGGTAGAATAAGGTCATGAAGCGTCCTCCCTGGGCATCTCTGCAGAGGTTTCCATTGAGTAACTGAATCTGTGCCACGGGACTTTCATGTTGTATGGTATTGGCGCGCAGTAATGCGCGGGCCTGGGTCATGAGGAGTGCGGAAGCGAAGCCATGGCCACTGACATCCCCCACGGCAACGCCGATGGTTTTCAGTGGAGTATTACCGGGCAAAATAAAATCATAATAATCACCACCGGTGGCTTCGGCGTATCGGCTCATTCCCGCCAGGTCATAGCCGGGAATTTCCGGAGCCTCCTTGGGTAGCAGGTTTTGCTGCACCTCCTGGGCAAGTTCCAGTGCGCCGCGCAATTGCAGTCGCTCTTCGAGTTTTCCTGCCATTCGGTTGAAGCTGCGGCCCAGCTGCGCCAATTCATCGCGGCCCTGTACCATGACCCGGGTATTGAATTCCCCCTTGGCCAGACAGTGGGCGCTCCAGGCAAGGCTGCGGATACGCTGGGTTACCGTGCGCGAAGCGAGGATTGCAGCAATGAGGACCAGCAGAATCATGGTGCTGGCGGCGAAGCCGGTATTCCACAGGCTGTCCCAGGTGACCTGGTCCACCGCATCCCGTGCCGCATGGGACTGTCGAGCAATGTCGAGATAATCGGCAATGAACAGAAGATGATTATCTTCATCGTCAATGGGCCCGTAAATCCACAGTGCATCCCTGCCCAGAAATGGCATGCGTTGATACCCCGGCTTGCGGTCGCTGATGTCCGCCAGCATGCGTGAGAAACCAGGTTGGTCAGTGCTGATCAGTTCCGGTATTTCAAGATTTACCTGCCAGTCATTGCTGTGCTCGTTGAAGTGGTGGTAGGCCAGTGCCTGCAGGGCTTGTGCGTGATCACTGGCTTCGTGCTGATAGCGCACGAGAAAGGTTTGCACTGATTCCGCCAGGCGCGAGCGGCGCCGTACATCCCCCAGCAGGGCCAGCATGGAAACATCCAGTCCGGTAACGCCTGCGATCCTGCCATCGGGGTGGTGTACCGGTGCGGAATGACTGAGAATGATTTTACCGGTGGTAACATCCACCAGTGGTGGGCTCCAGACCATGCCACTGCGGTTCAGGGCCCGCTGATACCAGTCCCGTGTTCGCGGGTCATAATCACCGGGGTATCCCCCATGACCCGGATAGGCGGAATGCACGCCATTTTCCAGCGCCGTATATTGCCAGTAAAACAATTGCGGGTGCTTTTGATAGAGCAGGTGATACACCGGCGCCATGCTGGCCAGGCGGTAGATATCTTTCTGTGCCTGCTGCCGTGATATTCCGGGAGACAGGCGAATGGAAGCGTGATCGTAATGAATGGCGATCACATCATGTCGTACTGTGCGATGTGGCCGGTCCAGCTCCTTGGAGACCAGGGTGTCCGGGGGGCGACGCGCAGGGTCGTCAAAATCACTGGAAAAATAGACTTTCTGCGCTGGCGGGTTCGGGTCAGCAAGGCGCTGTTCCATGGCCATGACTTGCATCTCCAGGGCCAGTTCCATGAGTTTTTTTTCGCTTTGGAGGATTTTACCATTGGAAGCGATGGCCTGTTGCAATTGCTCTGTCAGCGCCATTTCAATCTGTCGTTGATTTTCGCTAGCCAGGTGGGTGCCCAGGGAGCGCAGTACGGATTGTTCTTTCCAGGTAAGGAGCAAGAGAGGGAGTACGCCGATGCACAATAGTAACCAGAGCAGTTTGACGCGAATATTCACCGGTATTGGCTCAGGTGGCGGGTATTTTCAGCCACTGGATCCAGGCTGAGTAGAGTTCCGGATCCAGTGCCGCTGCCGCCGAGCGACCCGCAAGACCGGCCCGGTATACCGGTTCACCTTGCAGTGTAATGGCTTGCCCTCCTGCCATTTCCAGAATCAGGTTGCCGGCAGCATAATCCCAGAGCTTCTGTTTGCCGTGCAAATATACATGGATGCGCCCGGCCGCCAGCCAGCACCAGTCCAGGGCCACAGCCCCGAAGCTGCGCTGTG
>CBDUNQ010000452.1:0-2611 GCA_965368625.1 uncultured Gammaproteobacteria bacterium | reverse complement strand
AACATCATCATCATTCTCATGGCCATCGAACTGATGTTGCTGGCGGTGAATATGAACTTCGTGGCCTTTTCCCACTTCCTTGGGGATACGGCGGGTCAGGTGTTTGTGTTTTTCATTCTCACCGTGGCGGCGGCGGAAGCGGCCATAGGCCTGGCCATTCTGGTGGTCCTGTTCCGTAATCGCCAGACTATCAATGTTGACGATCTGGACAGCATGAAGGGCTGATCATGGAAGCACTCTATCTCGCCATACCCCTTGCCCCCTTGTTCGGCTCTCTGATTGCCGGACTGTTTGGTGGTGCCATCGGCCGCAGCGGCGCCCACTGGGTCACTTCCATCGGGGTGGGCATCGCCTGTGTGCTTTCCCTGTTTGTATTCAAGCACCATGCACTGGATGGCGCCGCAGTCTATAACGAATCCGTATACACCTGGATGGTGTCAGACGGCATTCGCTTTGAAATCGGATTCTTGGTGGATAACCTTACCGCCCTGATGATGGTGGTGGTTACCTTCGTCTCCCTCATGGTGCATATCTACACCATCGGTTATATGGCCGATGATCTGCATAACTGGCCGGAAGAAAGCAAGGCTGGCAAGAACGGCTACCAGCGTTTCTTCAGCTATATCGCGCTGTTCACCTTTTCCATGCTGATGTTGGTCATGGCCAATAACTTCCTGCAGCTGTTCTTTGGCTGGGAAGCCGTGGGCCTGGTGTCCTATCTGCTGATTGGTTTCTGGCTGACCCGTCCCACGGCCATCTTTGCCAACCTCAAGGCCTTCCTGGTGAACCGGGTGGGGGACTTCGGCTTCCTGCTGGGGATTGCCGCGGTGCTCATGTATTTCAACAGTCTGGACTATGCCGATGTATTCGGCGCGGCGGAGCATATGGCCGGAGTGCAGATTGAAATCTTCCCGGGGGCTTCCTGGTCCCTGATGACGGTGATCTGTATTCTGTTATTCATCGGCGCCATGGGTAAATCGGCCCAGGTGCCGCTGCATGTGTGGCTGCCCGATTCCATGGAAGGCCCTACCCCCATTTCCGCGCTGATCCATGCAGCCACCATGGTGACCGCCGGTATCTTCATGGTGGCGCGCATGTCACCCCTGTTCGAGTTTTCCGAAACGGCATTGAGTTTCGTGCTGGTGATCGGTGCCACCACGGCGCTGTTCATGGGCTTCCTCGGCTTGGTGCAGCATGACATCAAACGGGTGGTGGCTTATTCCACCCTGTCCCAACTGGGTTATATGACGGTTGCCCTGGGGGCTTCCGCCTATGCGGCAGGTATTTTCCACCTGATGACCCATGCCTTTTTCAAGGCATTGCTGTTCCTGGCGGCAGGCTCGGTGATCATTGCCATGCATCATGAACAGGATATGCGCAAGATGGGGGGGCTGCGCAAGTACATGCCCATCACCTGGATCACTTCCCTGATCGGATCGCTGGCGCTGATCGGTACGCCGTTCCTCTCCGGCTTCTTTTCCAAGGACAGTATCATCGAGGCGGTACATTTTTCCCAGCTGGCCGGCTCCGGTTATGCCTATTTCGCAGTACTGCTCGGTGTATTCATTACCGCACTCTACAGTTTCCGCATGTACTTCCTGGTGTTCCATGGCGAACCCCGCATGGACCCGCATACCCGCGAACACCTGCATGAAACCCCCAAGGTGGTAACGGTGCCGCTGATCCTGCTGGCCGTGCTTTCGGTGATTGCCGGTTATGTGATCGGACCGGTATTGTTCGGTGACTTCTTCAAGGACGTCATCTTTGTATTGCCGCAACATGATGTACTCGCTCAGCTGGGAGAGGGGTATCACGGAATCCTGGGTTTTGTTACCCATGGTATTGCCGGACCGGCATTCTGGCTGGCCGCAGCAGGGGTCTTCACCGCCTGGTTTATCTACATGAAAAACCCCGCCATTGCCGATCAATTCGCGCAAAGGTTTGCCGTGGTGCATCGCATTCTTGAGGATAAATACGGCTTTGACCGCTTCAATCAGGCCTTCTTCGCCGGTGGGGCACGTGGCATGGGCAAGGCCTTGTGGAAACTGGGTGATGCTCTGATTATCGATGGTTTGATCGTCAACGGTAGTGGCAAGCTGGTAGTCCTGATCTCGGGCATTGTGCGCCATGTGCAATCGGGTTACCTGTATCACTATGCCTTCAGCATGATTATCGGTTTGCTGTTGTTGTTATCGTGGTTTGTCTGGTCTGTCTTGTAACAGGCGCGGGTATTTTTTTAATAAGGACTGATGGATGGGTAATCTACCCTTACTGAGTCTGCTGATCTGGATCCCCATCGTGGGTGGTTTGCTGGTGCTGGCCGCAGGGGATCGCGAACCCTGGGATGCACGCCCGACGGCGCTGATTATTTCAGCAATCACCTTCTTGCTGAGTCTGCTTCTGTATTTCAATTTCGATAGCAGTACCGCAGACATGCAATTCCAGGAAATTCACCCCTGGATCGATACCTTCAATGTGTTTTATCACCTGGGTATCGATGGCATTTCCATGCCCCTGATCATTCTCACCACCTTCACCACGGTATTGGTGATCCTCGCTGGCTGGGAAGTAATCAAGGAACGCAAATCCCAGTACATGGCCGCCTTTCTCA
>CBDUNQ010000451.1:0-2617 GCA_965368625.1 uncultured Gammaproteobacteria bacterium | reverse complement strand
CGTCTCTTCCGGCGGCCAATAATCAATAATGCCGACAATGGTCAGATCGCTCGGGTATTCCTTGCTGCCGGCGGCTTCACGCGCAGCCGAGCTACCCACACAGATCACCCAGTCACCCGGTACACAGCCAACGGCATCCACCGCCACCATGAGTGTGCTGCCATCACGGACCACCTGCAGATGCTTGTGCTCCATGGTTGGTATTCGGTTTGTGGATACCAGGGGCTTTTCTACCTGAAAAATCTTCATCAGTGCGCACCCTGCATCTCTTGCCCCATTACAGAGCAATTCAACACTTCAATTTTCCCACGGGAACTGCAATCACGTACCACCAGCAGCGTGTGCAGCATGCCTTTTTTTTCCAATGCCGCGTATCGCGCCCGTAAGGCAGCGTCTACCCGTTGGCAATGTTCCTGAGCACGATCACGGGCACCCGGCACATTACTGTGATAGTCATACCGAACCACAATGGGAATCGGCAAGCCATGGGACACATTCAGCTTGGAAAAAATCTTGATTCCCACATCCAGGTCCTGGGCCGATTCTTCAACCGTATCCAGGTAGGCAAAGTAGGTCAGGTTGCGCAATTGCACTTCCTCAAAACCAAACCCTGCGCCGATAAACCGTTCGGCATGGCCGATATCACTATAAAACTCGCCAAAATAAGTACGTACATACTCAATCTGGGAAATATTGTTTTCCAGCAAGCGCACAATCAAGCGCTGCATTCCCTCGGAAATGTCCGGGGACGACTTGCGTACCTGTTCCGCCAGATGTGCCTGGGCTGCAGTGGCCGACATGCCATGCGTGGCATCGAACAGGGCGCGCGCATCGAGGAAGCGGTCCAGTTCGATGTTCCCTTTCCCATCGGGAAGGTGCACACGAACCGCATCCGTATCGGTATCCAGCCCAACCAGTAGCAGGTCGATGGAAGCGCCGCAGCAAAAACTGTTTTGTACGGCCCGCTGAAAGCCAAGCAAACGGTCGAGACCCGCTTGCGCCGCACGGTCGTCATCGGAACCATGTGCCGCACAACCTTCATGAGCGGGATCCACTGAACTGAAGTGGTACACCACCGTCTTCAGGTACCGGGTGGGTGCATCCGCCGTATTGGGCTTGCCTTCCCGGAACCGTAAAAATTCCGTTTCGATCCATTTTTCGAGACTGTCCTCGATATCGAACATGGCGCCGGCATAGGATTTCCGCCGTACTGCGCGAAAGGGCAGGCGCAGCACATAACGAATCACATGGGCCAGTCGGCCATCGGCACAGGGCGAGACATCCAGGGTATGAAACCCGCATTCCTGCAGGAAGCGCTGAAAGCCTTCTTCATCCTGCGCACCCAGCGGATCTGCAACAAAAAAATCATCGCAATACCGTCGATAGGTCTCAAACACACACCAGGCAAACAGTCGGCGCATATCCAATTGTTCCACCCAGGCATCGGCGAGCACCGTTACCGGCAATTCAAAACCCAGTTGCTGTTGCGCAATGGATTGGGCCCGCTTTTCAAAATCCGCTTCATGCTGCAATGCCGACACCTGCTTGAGGGTGGGCACGATGGCATCGAAGGATTCCTTCACACCCCGCTCGTATTCATATAAGCGGGTGTTTTCCATACGATCCGTCAAGGGATGCTGGGCAGACGCAAGCCCCCGGCGACCCGGCACCCGGGTTACAGCACGATTCACCGCTCCGGGGCGGCGCATGGGTGCCGCCTCCCGGGACGTTGAATAGCGTGACTGATTGCGTCTCGTCAGCATGGGGTACGCGCGAACCCGGGGTTAACCCCGAGCACCTCCGGAGTAGGTTACCATCGCACCCTTGTCGGTATTGCCGCTGCCACCAGTCACCTTGCTTACGGGTTCCGGCAACTCTTCATTACGCTTGGATGCCTGCGCCATACTCTGGGCATTGCCCATGGCACCACCCCGACGGGTCGGGTTACGGCGTACCGCAGACATACCTTCGGTACCGGTCACACGGTCACCACGATCCCAGTCATCACCGGTGATGCGCTTGCCGATGTCCATGCCTTCGCCGCTGATGCGGGACTTCACACGCCCATCGATGGTTTCCGCCGTTTCCGGCGTACCTACGGATTCCCAGGTCGGCTGGCTGGAAGCTCCACCATTACGCCCAAAGCGGGCATCCTCAGTGCCGGTTACCTTGCCACCGGCTTTGCCAAAAGGGCCGGTAATGTGGCTGCGCTGACTGCCCATGCCGGTGACACCGCGGCCACTGGCCGGGGTTTGTGCCGCATGAGAAGGCGATTCCACACTGAACTGGGTCCAGGAGCTGGCATCCAGGGTCTGGGGGAAATCAGGACTTCCCGGTTGCGCCGGTATGGAAGGACAGGCATCGGCCACCTGGTCTGCACCCACATAGGGGGTTCCGCTCACGGCTTCACAGGCACCCTTTTCCGCACCGGTTAACTTGCCGCCGATTCCCGGCTGCTGACCGGTCATGGGCATACCCGGAGTAGAGCGCAATTGACGGCTGCGGGCTACGGCCATGGCGGTAGCTTCCGGCTCGCAATAGCCACGGTACTGCTCGGCACCCGCGTAGGGGGTTCCCGTAATGGCTTTACAGGTACCCGGCTCATCACCGGTGGTCT
>CBDUNQ010000450.1:0-2618 GCA_965368625.1 uncultured Gammaproteobacteria bacterium | reverse complement strand
AGCTGGACCTCAAGCCCCGCGATATCATGACCCGCGCCGCCTTTGAAAACGCCATGGTGATGGTGATAGCCACCGGTGGCTCCACCAATGCGGTGCTACACCTGCTGGCCATGGCACGTGCCGTGGGGGTGGAATTGACCCTGGATGATATCCAGAGTGTTTCTGACCGTATTCCCTTCCTGGCGGACCTCAAACCATCGGGTAAGTACGTCATGGAGGATCTGCACAATGTGGGTGGCATTCCGGCGGTGATGAAATACCTGCTGGGTGAAGGTTTGCTGGATGGCTCCTGTATCACCGTCACCGGCAAGACCATGGCGGAAAACCTCGCCGAGGTGCCGGACCTGACTCCCGGGCAAGCAGTGTTTCACTCGTTGGCCAACCCCATCAAGGAAAGCGGTCACATTCGAATTCTCGAAGGGAATCTGGCACCGGGCGGGTCGGTGGCCAAGATCACCGGTAAGGAAGGGCTGCATTTTTCCGGGCCGGCCAAGGTCTATGATGGCGAAGAAGCCATGCTGGCGGCCCTGGAGCAGAAGCAGATCAAAAAGGGGGATGTGGTGGTGATTCGCTACGAAGGCCCCAAGGGCGGTCCCGGTATGCCGGAAATGCTGACGCCCACCTCTGCTATCATGGGTGCCGGTCTGGGTAAGGATGTGGCGCTGCTCACCGACGGACGCTTTTCCGGTGGCTCCCACGGTTTCATCATTGGTCATATCGTACCGGAAGCCCAGGAGGGCGGCCCCATCGGGTTGGTGCAGGATGGTGATGTGATCAGCATCGATGCGGAAAAAAACACCCTGTCGGTGGATATCAGTGCGGAGGAAATGGCGCGTCGCAAGGCTGCCTGGGTCATGCCGCCGTACAAGGCCAGTCAGGGCACGCTGTATAAATTCATCAAGAATGTGAAAGATGCCTCACACGGTTGTGTGACCGACGAATGATGTGAAACGGGGGTGGAGCCCTAGAATGCCGGGCTCTGCCCCTCACCCGGCGGATGCACTGCCCCGCTATCCATGATGACAAAGTCGACCCTGACGGATTGGGTATCATGCCGATGTTTGTGCTTGCTGATGATTAACACTGCGCCGCAAAGAAAAGGGATGGCGGTGAGGAGTAGAACGGCGACTTGTGGTGCTCGCTGACGAATAGGCACGTTTCTCATTACGATCTCCCGGGACGACAGTTGTAGTAACAAACCGGTAGCGCTTTACAGAATTTCACTGGCCTGCAATCAGTATAGGCGGTTCCTGTGAAATTGTTAGTTGACTGCCTTGCTTACCCCGCGAATAGCTGCGCTTTGAGGGTGAGACGGAACTGGGCTGGTTTTTATGCCCAAAATGCCGGCGGGTACATTTCCCCGGTATACCGGCGCTGGCTGGATGATGATGGGAGCAGTGTTGATGGGTATGCGGTTTGGATTACAGTCACCTTCCTTACTCCTTCTCTGGGTAATTGCACTGCTGCTATCCAGGCCCCTGTGTGCCAGCCGCGAACTCCCCGATGGACTCATGCATCAGGATTGGCTGGAGGAACACGAACCGGCGCCGGTAGCCCAGGCCGGTAAGGGGGAGCTGGAATTCCTGGCGGCGCCACCTGAGACGAAGGTGCCGACTTCGCAAAACTGGGTAATCCTCTCCGAGTCGAGCCTGGAAGATGGCTGGGTACAGATAATCCAGTGCTACGATGGCCTGGATGCGGTACCGAGTATGGAAGTGGTGTATCGCTTTCGCAATATGCGTAACCTCGTGGTGGAATCGGTTCGATTCATTCGAGAAGTCACTGTGGAGGGGAGCCGGGTATTGCTGAAGGAGGTACAGCAGGGTGCGCGCTTATGTATTCGCACCCATGCACAAATTCTGTATGCCAATCCGGCGGGCGATTTACTGCTGCGCAATGGCCCTTTCCACCGGGCCTTTCTCGATGGCTATTTTCCTTTCCACGTAACCATGCATATTATTTTTCCGGAGCAAAGTCTGCGTTTTGCGGGCAGTGAGCCTGCAGCACAACCGGGTTTTCAATTGACCACGGACCGTGGTCTGGTAAGCATTGACAGCTGGTTCGTCGGCACCCTGTCCACGCAGGTTTACTTTACCCGTGAAGCGCTTCCGGCGCCGTGAAAAACATCTTTCGTTCACTTAATGATGCATTGATCCGAATGAGCGAGGTATTCGTGAAAAAAGACCGTCATTGCGAGGAGCAACGCGACGCGGCAATCTCCTGAATCCGGTACAGTCTTTCCAGTCAGGTTGATTGCCAACTCATGAAGATTGCCGCGCCGCTACTGGCGCATAGAACCCCTTCGGGGTTTATCATGCGTACCTTACCCTTCGGGTCAAGGCAGCTCGCAATGACGCCAGGTAATTCATGAATATCTTACCCCACGTGCGGTTCAAGGCATCCTCATAATGACGCGCAGTGCCGCCACCTCTACGCCTGTTCCGCATCCCCGGTCTGCGCCGCGGTACGCGTGGCGAGCACCTGATCCACCCGGTTGCCATCCACATCCATGACTTCAAAGGTCCAGTTACAGCAGGTGAATTGTTCAGATTTGCGGGGGATACGTCCAAAGCTGGCCAATGCAAAACCGCCCACCGTGTGAAAATTTCCCAGGTCTT
>CBDUNQ010000449.1:0-2622 GCA_965368625.1 uncultured Gammaproteobacteria bacterium | reverse complement strand
AAGCCCGGTTCGGGCGGTAATCTGCAGTATGGAACGCACGGATCCCCAAACCCTGCGAGCCTGGCGGCTGCAGCAAGGCAAAGACCTGCTCTGGCTCAATGCCTATGGGCCCAGCGAAGCCACCTGTGTCGCCTGTATTTTCCCCCTGCATTCGGACGACCCAACCCCGAATGGGGAAATCCCCATCGGTAAACCGCTGCCAAATGTGCAGATCCACGTACTGGATTCCGGGTTGCGCCCGCTGCCACAGGGGGTGGTGGGAGAAATCGCCATCGGCGGTGCCGGGGTTGGCCGAGGTTATGCAAACCATGCCGCCAAGACCCAGGCGAAATTCATTGCCGATCCCTTTGCTGATGATCCCGCCGCACGGCTCTACCTCACCGGTGACCTGGGTTACTACCGGGATGATGGAAATCTGGTATTCACCGGCCGCTGCGACAATCAGGTGAAAATCCGCGGCCATCGTATTGAACTGGAAGAAGTGGAGCTTGCCCTGCTGCGCCATCCACAGGTACAGGATGCCGCCGCCGTGGCGGTTCCCCATGCCCGCTCCATCCAGCTCATCACCTTTTATGCAACAAAGGCAGACATCCGCATTCACTCGCTTCGGCAACACCTGCGCACACTGTTACCCAATTCCGCCATGCCTCACCATCTGATCAGAAGAGAGCAGATACCCCGGGATCCTTTAGGCAAGGTACGCAGACGCTTGCTGTCACAAGAAGCAGCAGCGTGGCTTACTGCGGAGGCAGGGACAACCGATACCCTGATCCCAGGTGATGCTGCGGAGTCACTGGAAACCCGATTGAGCAAACGCTTTGGCCGGGTGCTTCAACTAGGGAATTATGAAGCCCATGACGATTTCTTTGTTTCCGGTGGCGACTCGTTAAGTGCAGTGATTCTGCTCACAGAACTGGAACAACAGGGGATCTGCACACCTTCCCTCAGCGACCTGTTCCAACACCCCACTCCCGCAGCCCTGGCACGGCACCTGGAGCAAAACCCTCACACCTCGGCCCCGCGCAGTCTCTTACCCCTTTCGCCAGGGGGAAGCCAAACCCCATTGATTTTCTTTCATGGGTATAAAGGGGATCTGTTCCAGCAACTTCCCCTGGCCAAAGCCCTGGGAGACCACCGACCCGTGTGGGGTCTACAGGCCATCGAGCATACCGGTGAAGCACGCGACCCCACCATAGAAGCCATGGGCCTACGCTATGCCGCGGAAATTCAAGCCACCTTCGGGGATACTCCCTGCTACCTCTGTGGCTACTCTGCCGGTGGGTTGATTGCACTGGAAACGGCGCGGCAACTGATCAAGGCCGGCGTTCCGATCAAACGATTACTGGTGATCGACAGCCTGCCCTTCAACCTGCCCATGGCCACACACCTGAAGATGCATGGCGCTTTTTTTCGCAAACGTCTGCTCTTCCATGCCAGGAATATGGTGCAGGAACCCAGGGACTTGATTCACTATACCCGTCAGCGTTTCCGTGCCCTGCAAAAGACCCTGTCCCGCGGTGGCCGGCCGAAACGCTCCCATAAGCAAGCCCTGGAATCAGCACCGGAACGGGATTACTACGGAACTCTGGTGCTGCAATATGAACCCCAGCCACTGCCCGTGGCCGTTACCCTGTTTCAATCCACATCGGGCATGAAGGATCCCTCTGTTGGCTGGCGGTATCTGGCTGGCGGCGGGCTACGAGTGGTGCCAGTGCACTGGCAGCACTTGGCCATCCTGCAAGCCGTGGCGCGTGACGATCTGACTGCCCTGTTCAACACGGAGTTGCGACTTCATGAATGCGGTGAGGACGAGTAGATACCTTATCGCTGCGGTAGCCTGGTTACATGGCAAGATGGGCTTTAGAAGATTCAGGTAATCCTCATTCCGGGCAGATAGAACGCCCGAAGATGGATTTTTTAATGACTGAGTAAATAACCGGGCCAGACAGGGAAGCCCGGCCCGGTTGCATTGAATAACCCTGATTGAACTGCAAGAAGCACTCGTGCTGCTTCCTTACAGGTCAGCGCCGAAAAGCCTTGAATGCCGGGATGCACAGACAAGGATCACCGGTTTCAGGGAGTGTATTTCCACAGCTCTTGGCCTGTCAGGCCATCATCCGCTGTGAAATACAGGTCACTGCCAATGGGTGTGAGACCCAATGGATTGGATGAGCGATAGCCCGGCACCAGATCGAATACCCTGGCGGTACCGGCTGCGGTTCCATCGGTCATCCATACCTCATCGCCGGTTTCACCATCATTGCCACGGAAAAACAACCTATCCGCCACAATGGCCAGGTGGCCCACATTGCGTAGATTGACATCAGGTTCTGTCACTCGAACCGTACCGGCTGCACTGCCATCGGTTTTCAGGAACCCGGGGGTACTGTCTTTTTCACCCGGATAGAGATCCGCCACCAGTTGGGTACCGGCCCAGGTGCCATCGGTTTTCCACAGCTCCTGCCCACTGCCATGACTGAGTGCAGTGAAATAGAGGGTATCACCCATTACCGTCAATTGTTGCGGATCACTGTTGCGCCAACGGTAGTTGATGTCCCGCACGCGCCGGGTTCCCCAGGAAGTGCCATTGCTTTTCCATAATTCACGGCCCTTGGTTACGTC
>CBDUNQ010000448.1:0-2628 GCA_965368625.1 uncultured Gammaproteobacteria bacterium | reverse complement strand
GGTGAACCAGCCTTCCACGTGACCATCGATGGAAATGCCATTATCGTCCCAGAAGGCCACCAGCTTGCCCAGGCCCAGGGTACCGGCCAGGGAGCAGGCTTCGTGGGAAATACCTTCCATCATGCAGCCGTCGCCCATGAACACATAGGTGTAGTGATCCACCACGTGATGATCCGGACGGTTGAACTGACCGGCCAGGGCCTTTTCGGCAATGGCCATGCCCACGGCATTGGTGATGCCCTGACCCAGGGGCCCGGTGGTGGTTTCCACACCCGGCGCATAGCCGTATTCCGGGTGACCCGGAGTCTTGGAGTGCAACTGACGGAATTTCTTCAGCTCATCCATGGGCAAGTCGTAGCCGGACAGGTGTAACAGGGAGTAAATCAGCATGGAGCCATGGCCGTTGGACAGTACGAAGCGGTCACGGTCGGCCCAGTTCGGGTTCTTGGGATTGTGCTTGAGGAAGTCATTCCACAGCACCTCGGCGATATCCGCCATTCCCATGGGTGCGCCGGGATGGCCGGATTTGGCCTTTTGCACGGCATCCATACTAAGAGCGCGAATGGCATTGGCGAGTTCTTTGCGCGAGGGCATGGGTCTCTCCTACTTGTAGTTCATGAAAAATAAAATTCTGTTACCGCTGGCCCAGGCCGGCGGGGGCGGCATTCTGCCAAAAAACGCTTATGTGGCCCGCTGCAGGCGCGCGGACCCTGTCAGGGCACCCGGGAAGTAAACCTGCGACCGGATTGCGCACTTCGATACCTGCGAGTGAGGCCCATTCCGGTGCAAACCTTGCGGCAACCGGAATAACCGAGCGCGCCATTCTCCAACAGATACCTCTCGGGAGCAATACCGACCTCGGTCAAAAACCGCGAAAATCTCCCCTCAGCACCCCCGCCGGCATCCGGCCCACTCGAGCGCGCATGTATTATCTATTTGTATTTAAAGTAATTATTAATTTTCTGCGGGGCAGCCACCCTGGCTGACCATCGCATCAGGGTATCACCGGCTTCACCATTGAACTTATTTATGTGGTGATGCATTGACCTGTAGCAAAATCACTCAGGCCGCGGATTCCTTCCATTTAATGGAGCAACCCATCCCGGGAATCTGCTCACGAGGCCCCTGCCCGGTACGCGCCACCTCCGCCATGGCTTCAAACAGATCCCGCCGCACATCGGCCGGTGCCGCCTCTTTACGGCTGGCATCCAGGCGACCGCGGTACTGCAAGGCAAGGTCGGCGTTGTAACCAAAAAAATCCGGTGTGCATACGGCACCATAAGCCTTGGCCACCGCCTGGCTTTCATCCATAAGATAGGGAAAGGGAAAATTGAATTCTTCCGCTACCTTTTTCATGTTTTCAAAGGAATCTTCCGGATAATCCGTGGGGTCATTGGACATGATCGCCACACAATTCACACCCATGGTCTGCAATTCCCGGGCATCACGCACAATGCGGTCGCGCACCGCCTTCACATAGGGACAGTGATTGCAGATAAACATCACCAGCAAGCCCCGCTCACCACGACAGTCGGCCAGGCTCCAGGTCTTGCCATCCACGCCGGGCAGCGAGAAATCCACGGCCGGTTGGCCAAAATCACAAACCGGTGTTTCCAGGCTAACCATTGAGTCACCTCCACTTCAGGTATTGAATTAGATATTGATTTTTTTCGGCCTAGGATCATACCACTGCCGCAACCAGGAAGAACCTGCCCGCTTCCTGTGGAAATGTCCACCTCCTCTCTGGCCAGCGCCCAGGATAGCCACCACACGGAGTAATTTGGTTCTGGGGAAAAAGCGGTTACACTATCGGGCCAACTTTACAGATCAACTCTACTTCAGGTGCCAAATTACAATGAGCAAACGCCACCTTTTCACCTCTGAATCCGTATCCGAAGGCCATCCTGACAAGGTAGCCGATCAGATTTCCGATGCCATTCTCGATGGTATTCTGCAGCAGGATAAAAAGGCACGTGTGGCCTGCGAAACCCTGGTGAAGACCGGTATGGTGCTGGTGGCCGGGGAAATCACCACGGATGCCTGGGTGGATATTGAAGAAGTGGTGCGTAAAACCGTGCGCGAAATCGGCTACAACAGTTCCCAGATGGGCTTTGACTGGGAATCCTGTGCCGTACTCAACGGCATCGGCAAACAATCCCCGGATATCGCCATGGGCGTGGATGAAACCGAAAGTCATGAGCAGGGTGCCGGTGACCAGGGCCTGATGTTCGGTTACGCCTCCAACGAAACCGATGTACTTATGCCCGCCCCCATCACCTATGCCCATCGGCTGGTGAAGCGCCAGGCGGAAGTGCGCAAGAACGGTACCCTGCCCTGGCTGCGTCCCGATGCCAAAAGCCAGGTCACCTTCCGCTACGATGACGGCAAGCCGGTGGGCATCGATGCCGTAGTGCTTTCCACCCAGCACAACCCGGAAATCGAGCAAAAGGCCCTGATCGAGGCGGTAATGGATGAAATCATCAAACCGGTTCTGCCCGCTGAATGGCTGGATGCCGACACCAAATATTTCATCAACCCCACGGGGCGCTTTGTCATCGGTGGCCCAGTGGGTGATTGCGGCCTGACCGGGCGCAAGATCATCGTCGATACCTATGGGGGAATGGCGCG